>JBIOHE010000020.1:0-23987 GCA_044448725.1 Sphingobacteriales bacterium
ATTATAAACCTTTACCTGGTCGGCTGCACCGTCAGAGATATATACCTTAACGTTTCCGTAAACTTCAATTTTGTTGATGGCGCTGATGTCTGATAACACAGTTACATTTTCTTTGCTGGTAGTATCTGCGTAAGTTGTTGCTGCTATTCCGGTACTTAGTACAAGTGCTGTGAATAATGTTATGATTTGAGTTTTCATGATGTTTGATATTTTGAGTGCCTATTAATTTTTCTTTCTTTTTAAATACACCGATAAGACCCCCGCAGCACAGCGAACGTTACAGCAAAAGGACCTGTATTAGGTACAGGAAGGGGTTTTCCCGGTAAAGCGGGGGTTGGGGTCGGTGAAAAGGTTTGAGGTTTTATTAATACGTTCGCCCGTTCGCCCAATCAAGTGTGTTCGCTTGATTGCTTACAATTTAAGCTTTCCCCATAATTTTTTTGTTCAGGCGACATACTTGGGCAAGCAGGGCCTTTTAAAAATGATTTTATAAGGAAATTGTAGAGACGCGACACTTCGCGTCTTTGAACGAATGATGGATTCGGAATAAATTCAATAGCCACTGGAGTCCGACATGCGAAGTCCAAGACGCGAAGTATCGCGTCTCTACGGAGAATAAACAAAAACAATATAACATTTTAACCAGAGGGACACATCCGGGAACGTCGCATTCTACCCCTCCATCAAATGCCTTAAATACAACCCCGGGTTGTCCAGAAACGATTTTGTAAGCGAATAATGCTCGGTGTCTTCGTAGGTGGTTTCGCGCACGCCGTCATCATCAAACTGGTAAATGGTGGCGCCGGGGTAGCAGATCAGCATCGGCGAGTGGGTGGCGATCAGGAACTGGGCCCGTCCGCTTTTGTCGAGCTGGTGGATCACCGACATAAAGGCCAGTATCCTTGCGGGCGACAGGGCCGCTTCGGGCTCATCGAGGATATAGATCCCCGACTCGAACTGGTTATTAAATAAGTTGAGGAACGATTCCCCGTGCGACTGTTCGTGCAGCGACCGCCCGCCATAGGCCCGGAGAATACGGCCATCGTCCACAGCCAGTTCGTCAATATAGGAAGCGAAATTGAAAAAGCTTTCGGCCCGCATAAAAAAACCTTCGGTAATCCTTTTCGGGGTCCAGCCAAGCCCAAGGTGCGCCGCCAGCGCCGATTCGTATCCTTCAAACCGGTGGCCGGTATTCTTATTATGATTGCGGTTGCCGCCCCTGAGGCTGAACCCGCACTGCTCGGCGATACCTTCCAGCAGCGTGGACTTCCCCGAACCGTTCTCGCCCACAAAAAAGGTGACATTATTTGTCAATTCGAGCCGTAAACCGCTGTTCAGGCTTGGAATTTGTTGCAGGTAACTGCCATCCCGCATGGGCGGGAGCGATATGCGGGATAAAAATGGCATGTGCTGTTGCTTGTTGCTTCAATACAAAATTACGATTCTTATTTTATTTCCTGCCGTCATCCGGTTATTTACTCGTCAGAGGCGTCACCCATTCGCGAAGGGTAGCCACTTGGGCGGTAGGTTAGGTGGGGAAATAAAGCTGCAATCCTGGACATCAGGGGGTGATTTGTTGCCGTTTTTTAGCCCTGAAAGGGCGCAATATATCAACACAGGATGAAGTCCTGTGATAATACGAAGTCCTGAGACAGAAGCCCTGAAAGGGCGGGATATCGAATTGCCACTGCCACCCAGCTATGTCTCCCGATGGGCTATCACTCATCGTTAAGATATTACGCCCTTTCAGGGCTATGTTGCTGCTATTTATGACCGATGGGCTATGCCCATCGTTAACATATTGCGCCCTTTCAGGGCTATACTGTCCCTATTTATGGCCAGCGGCCTATGCCCTTCGCAGATATATTTGTCCCCCCACGTGGCATTCGCTTTTTAAACGCGATTTCCCTGCCTATTTATATGATTATTGATAATTTGTAGTCAACTTTCAGTAAATTTGTTTGTGATAAAACTAAAATGGTGCTTGCGTTTAATCAATATACAGAATTAAATCCTTTACAGGTAAGCCTGTTAAGGTTGTTTAAAAGGCCAATGTCTGAGGAGGAAACGCTCGAATTGAAACGGTTGCTGGTAAAACATTACTCGAAGCTCTTAAAAGAGGAAGTAACCAAAGTCGTTGCTGAAAAGGGCTATACGCGGCAAGATTTTGATAATATGCTGAATGCGGAAAACTGATGCGGATTATCTGTCGTTATCCGGCTATTACTCGTCAGACCGTATCCGGATCTCCCGCTGCACACGGGCCAAAGTTTCCCTCAGGGTAGTAATCTTCACCACCACGGCAATCTTCTCCTCCAGCCCTTCGTCAAAGCAGTGTTTGTTCAGCACCAGTTTCCTGATGGTTAAATTAATTGCAGCAGCTTCGTCGTTTAATTCCTGGAGCGATTTCATTTGCTCTTAAAGGTCAGCATATTCAGATTTGCTTGTAGCAGATAGTTTTCCACATGCTGGGTAAAACTTTGATGATTTATTTAACCGGCACTTTTATTTAGTTTTCAGGATTTGTATAAATTGGAAAATATAAATAGGTTAGCCCTTTAAATGGCGGAATCACGTTTTGATATCTCCGCATTTTAACCCTGATTATAATGACTAAAATAAATGAGCTTACTAATTTGTGAAAATCAGCATCCGGTTCGATGAAAGTTTTGTATATTAGTACCTGGCTCATAAATTTAAATTAATTGATATTGCTTTAACGATGTTACCACAAGAGTTATCTGACTTGTCTGATGAAGTGCTTTTAAAGGAATTTCAGGCTGGTAACATACATGCCTTTGAACTGATTTATCACCGCTATAAGGGGTTATTGTACATACATGCCTGTAAAATGCTTCAGGATGAAGATGAGGCAAAAGACGTGGTTCAGGAACTGTTTACAAAATTATATACAAAGGGGGCCTTAATATTTCTTAAAACCACCTTTTCCGCATATCTGTATTCGGCAGTCCGTAACAGGATATTGGATATCATCGCCCATAAAAAAATAAAAACAGATTACCTGGCGTCGCTTGAGGAATTTGTGGCGCGTGGAGTTTACACTACCGACTATGTCATCAGGGAAAAAGAACTTGCCTGTCAGATAGAAAAAGAAGTCTCACTGCTCCCTCCAAAAATGCGCCTCATATTTGAAATGAGCCGTAATGCAAATCTTTCGCATAAAGAAATTGCAACGAAACTGGATATTTCTGATAAAACTGTTAAAAAACAGATCAGTAATGCTATAAAACTTATAAAAGTTAAGTTAAAGTAAAATATTTTTTATTTCTCTCTACTACCAGGGCTGTTTTGAGCCGTCATGTATTAAAAATGTTACTCTGTGTTAACATTAAATAGAACGTGATGAATTCAAACGCAAAAATATTACTTAAAAAATATGGGGAAGGGACCTGTACCCCCGAAGAGATTGCTTTACTTGAAAGCTGGTACCTCGAAGAGGCCGCATCAAAGACTATTCCGGCAAACGAAATAGATTTTGCTAAAATAGAAGATTTAAGCCTTACGGAATTAGATTTGAATGTTAAAGGGGTTAGACACATCCCGATGGTAAGGCGTATTAAATTATGGCAGGTTGCCGCATCCTTCGCCTTGGTTGCCGGTATCAGTGTTTTGTTATATCACTATCGCGCCGCCTTTCTAAACAACCCGGCGCAGGTGAAATATGTTGTTCATCAAACACCCAAAGGAAATATTCAAAAAATTATGCTGGCCGATGGTTCAACAGTCTGGCTCAATGCCGGTACGGTATTCAAATATCCTAAAACATTTGATGGCAAAGTGCGTACAGTGGAACTGGTTGACGGACAGGCATTTTTTGATATAAAGCACCAGGAAGACCATCCTTTTGTAGTTAAAACCAGCAACTTAAATATTACGGTTTTAGGGACGTCATTTGATGTAAAGGCTTACAAAAATGAAAAACTCACTAAAGTAAGTGTGTTAACGGGTAAAGTAGGGGTCAGCGTTCAGGGACAGTCAAATAAACCGGCAATTATGCTGTTGCCCAAACAGCAGGTTATTTTAAATAATGCAACCGAAAATATTATTCAGGGTACTACAAAAGCTATAGCGATTGATTCATGGCGCAAAAATATCCTGGTTTTTGATGATGAAAATATGAACCTTGTTTTCAAAGCTTTGGAGCGAAAATACAATACCAAAATAAATGTGGAAGACAAGGAATTGCTTGATCAGCATATATCAATCAAATTAAACGCACAACCACTAAATAATATTCTTGAAGTTTTAAGTTTTACCAAACACTTTAAATATGAGATGCCGAATGACAGTACAGTAATTATCAGAAAATAATTCCCCACTTAGCAGCTAAGGAAGGAAATAACCGGGAACACGGGAAGTGCCCCCGGTAGTGATTAGAAGCCGCTGTCCGCATGCTTGAGACCCATGAACAGCAGGCTGTAGTTTAACTAATTTATTAAACCATACAAATATGATTAATTTTTACGGCAAATCATTGCCCTTACTTCGAAAATGCATGCGCATTTCTACAATAATTATTGGCATACAAATGTGTTGCACAACACTGCTGATGGCCCATACAACCCGGGCCCAGGATATTAACCTGAATTTAAAAAAGGTAAATATAAAGCAGGTTTTTAATGAAATTGAACAACAAAGCGCTGTGACTTTTGTATATGACGACAAGGTGGTCAACAATCTGTCGGCAATTACGCTGCATGTTTACAACCTCCCGCTTGCGGAAGTTTTAAAACAATTACAGGATAAAACCCAGTTGCAGTTTAAAGTGGTTGGTACCCTGATAGGTGTGGCCCAGGATTTAACCAGCATGCCCGATCTTACGCCCTTATCAGCAAAAGATAACAATATTGCGAACACCGTATCGGGTACAGTAAAAGATGCACAGGGATATCCGCTGCCGGGTGTTACTGTACAGGTGAAGGGTACAAACATTTCGACAGCAACATCAGTTAACGGAACTTTTTCTATTAATGCGCCTAAAGGGAGTGTATTACAATTTCGTTTTTTAGGTTTTCAAACAAAAGAAGTTACCGTGGGTGACCAAACCAATATCGCGGTAATACTTGTTGAAAGCCAGAATGCCCTTAATGAAGTAGTAGTAGTAGGTTACGGCACCACCACTAAAGGGCAGCTTACCAGCGCCGTTACAACCGTAAAAGCGGAAGACTTTAACGCTGGCGTTGTAGCTTCACCTGCCGACCTGCTGGAAGGCAAGGTATCGGGCCTTAACATTACCAGTGACGGCAACCCTAACGCACAGGCAACGGTTACGCTAAGGGGGCCTTCAACAGCCAGGGCCGAAGGCGCGTCCCCGTTTTATGTTATTGACGGTGTGCCTGATGCTGATATTAACCTTATCGCACCTGCAGATATTGCCTCACTTGTTGTTTTAAAAGATGCTTCGGCAGCGGCAATTTATGGCAGCCGGGCTACCAACGGGGTTATTATTGTTACAACAAAAAAAGGTAAACCGGGCCAGTTAAGGATGACTTACGATGCTTATGCAGCTACAGAAAGTATATCCAATCAGTTTCAGGTTGCCAGCGCATCCCAGTTAAAAACATTTCTGGCGGCAACAAACCAAAGCTTAACCCCTGCAAATAACAATGGCACTACCAACTGGGAAAAAGAAATTGAACGCAGCAGCGGGTTTTCTACAAATCATAATTTATCATTTGGGGGCGGTACGGATAAAACTGTATTTGGCGGTAGCATCAATTACCTGGAAAACCAGGGTATTGTTAAAACAAGCGGCTTGAACAGGTTTATCGGACGGATTAATGTATCGCAAAAAGCACTGAACGATAAATTGAAAATAGATTTTTCTTTAAGCAATTCAATAACCAATCAGAACCTTTTTGTAAATGATATTCCTTTGTACAGCCCAAACGGCGCTAACCCTAATGTGTTCAGGTCGGCAGTGCAGTCGCTCCCTACCCGTGCGGTTTATAACGCCGATGGTACTTTTTATGACGACCCTACTTTACAATTAGGCTATAACCCCTTAGGTTTACTGGAAACTAACACTTATGTGCAAAAAGTTAACCTTTTATTAGCCAACGCGAAGGCCGAACTGCAATTGCCTTTTGGCTTTGTTTATAATTTGAATTTAGCTTACCAGGACAGGAACACAACACAAAATACTTATCTTAATTCAGCATCAGAACTGGCGATAGGCCAGAATGGGGTCGCCACCCGCTCACAATTTGAAGATACCAAAAAGGTATTTGAAAACTACCTGAGCTATGACCATACCTGGAACAAGAAACACAATTTCAACGCCCTGATTGGTTATTCGTTTGACGAATCCGAAAACAACAACGGTTTTGGGGTAAGCAATGAAGGCTTTGTTTCTGACGCCACAAGCTATCATAACCTTGCTTTAGGTCAAACCAATCTTCCTTATTATCAAACCTACTATGATCAGACCCAGCGTATAATATCATTCTATTCCAGGGTAAATTACAGTTATTCGGGTAAATATCTTTTGTCGGCTTCGGTCCGCCGTGATGGGTCCAATGTGTTCGGCGGTAACCATCAGTGGGGTTATTTCCCGGCAGTGTCAGCCGCATGGCGGGTTAGTGAGGAATCGTTTATGAAAACTCAGGATCTTTTCGATGATCTTAAACTTCGTATCGGGTATGGACAAACAGGTAACGCCATAGGTTTTAATCCTTATACGCCTTTAACGCTGTATGGCTCCACAGGTTCATTTTATGGCCCTAACGGCACCTGGATAAGCGCCATTGGCCCTACCCAAAACCCTAATCCCGATTTGCAATGGGAAGCTACGGCTACCCTGAACGCAGGTATTGATTTTTCGTTGCTGAAAGGCAGGTTAAGCGGTACAGTTGACATATATGATAAAAAAACAACTCAAATGATCTATTATATTCCTGTTTCAACAGTTACAAACTTTATAGATCATAAATTTGCCAACGTTGGCAGTATGGACAATAAAGGGGTTGAAATAGGTTTAACCGGCACCCCGGTAAAAGCGAAAAATTTTACATGGGAAAGTTATGGCAACATCGCCTTTAACAAAAATATGATCACCTCATTGGGTAAAGATTTATCAGCAATTTATGCCGGTGATCCCGAAGGTCCGGGCCAAAGCGGCACCACGGTTTCAATTATACATGCAGGTTATCCGCTTGGCGAGTTTTATACCCTTAAATATATTGGTATGACTAACGGCGTATCAACCTATATGGGCGCCAATGGCCAGCCTACAACCACCCCAACCAGTACCGACCAGACTTATGCAGGCAATGCACAGCCGACTTATACATTTGGCTGGGGGAATACCATTACTTATAAAAAATTCAGTTTCAACTTCTTTTTCCGCGGACAAGGAGGCAATAAAATAATGGATGCGTCGATTGCAGACTTTAACACGCCATCTTCGGCATCAACCCATAACGTTCCGCTGATGACTTTGAGCGAACCGGTAACAGATGTAAATGCCAACAAATACTCTACCCGCTACCTCGAAGACGGCTCGTTTATCAGGTTAAGTAATGCAACATTGTCGTACAGGTTTAAAATACAAAGCAATTACATCCATGGCCTGCGCCTGTATGTTACAGGTACAAACCTGTTTATCATTACCAAATACAAAGGCGTTGACCCTGAATTGAATTTGAGTCTTAGTGGCCAGGCAAGCGGTCAGTTTATTGGCGTTGACATGAATAACTATTATCCAAAAACGCGCACATTCCTTGGCGGCCTGCAAGTAGATTTATAAACCTTTAATATCAATTAAGATGAATCGTTTAAAAAAATATATATTTCTGAGCTTTGTTGCTCTGTGTATTGCCGCAGTTTACCTGTCGGGCTGTACAAAATTGAATGTAACCCCTGTTTCTGCACTTACCCCGGCTAATTTTCCAACTACTCCAGCACAGTTTGTGGCAGCTACCGGGCCAATTTACACTTCATTTCGCGGCGCTCCCGGCCGGCAATGGTGGTTAGTCGAAAATTTAAGCACTGACATGGAGGTTTTAGTGGCCCGTGGCGGTAACTGGTTTGATGGGGGGAACTATTCTACCCTGAACCTTCATACCTATACAGGCGACAACGGCAATCTTGAAACTATGTGGCAATGGGGGTATGGGACCATCAGCTCCTGTAACCAGGTTTTGGCCCTGTTTAATGCGGCGCCTGCAAGCGCTGCCAAAACACAGACAGTTGCCGAGATAAAGACGATGCGGGCCCTTGCCTATTATTTTATGATGGATAACTTCGGTAACGTGCCGATAATTACAACATTCGGCGATGCTTCTAATTTGGGTACTCAGCCAAGGGCAAAGGTTTTTGCCTTTATCGAAAGCGAATTACTGGCTCAAATCCCAGGTCTTAGCAGCACCACAGGTACTTCAACTTACGGCAGGCCTACCAAATACCTCGCTTATGCTATATTAGCTAAAATGTACCTGAATGCTGCTTATTATACCGGTACAGCGCGGTATCAGGATTGTGTTACCATGTGCGATAATATTATACAAGGCGGCCAATATAAATTAGATGCCGATTACTTAGGGATGTTTAAACCAAGCAACGGCCCTGGGGTTACGGACTTTATTTATGCCATTCCTTATGACGGGGTTTATGCGCAGGCAATGTATTACGCCCGTTGGACCCTGCACCCGGCTTTAGCCAAAAAATACAGTATGCCTTATACGCCAGATGGCCCTGTATATACTTATCCATCGTATTACGCTTATTTTAATGATCCGAATGATATTCGTAACGGGCAGTACCTTACCGGGAAACAATATTATTTTGATGGCACACCAATTAATATAACAACTACCAATATAGGGCTCGACGCCAGTTACAGTGGCCCCAATCCAAACGCTACAGTAGTACATCAGCTGGAGTTTACGCCAAATATTGTATGGAGGAACCCTTCAACGTTTGATATTGGCAATGATGAGTTGGCAAATGAAGAAGGTTACCGGAACAATAAATTTTATCCCGACAGCCTTGCACCATCCCGAAACCAAAGTAATGATGTGCCGCTTTTCAGGTACGCGGATGTGTTACTGGAAAAAGCCGAAGCAATACTGCGCGGTGCAAGCCCAACCAATGGCGATTTAGCATTGTCATTAGTGAACCAGGTACGCGCCCGTGCAAAAGCCGCTCCTTTCGCCACAGTAACCCTTACTACATTGCTGGAAGAGCGTGCAAGGGAATTTGCGGACGAAGGCTGGCGCAGGAATGACCTGATAAGGTACGGTATGTATGAGAACACCTGGGGTATAAAAACGGATGCTAATCCGAATAAACGGATTTTCCCGATACCAACACCCGAGCTGCAGTTAAACAGCAAACTGGTGCAAAATCCTGGTTATTAAAACCATAGTGTGATTGATTGTTGATTTAGAATGCGGGCCCCGGCCCGCATTCTGTTTATTTTTTCTGATATTTATGAGCGTAACAGGGATTATGATACTACGTTTTTTAATATCTTTTGCTTATGAAAAAATTAAATAGCTGGTACTTTTTTAAACTCGTCGTCATTATTTTGATTGTGGTTGCTTTGAGTAACTCTGCTGTACTGGCGCAGGTTAATATCCCTGCATCATATTCGCTTATTAAAAGGGTAATCCCGCAACGGGCTCAGGCATTTGTGGTTGAACAGCTTGGCCCGCAGGACAAAGATGCTTTTGAAATTGTTAGCCGCGGTAGCAAGATCGTACTGAGAGGGACAAACGGTGTTTCGGTTGCTTCGGCATTATACTATTACCTTACCAATTATGCACATTGCCAGGTTACCTGGAATGGCGTTAACCTGAATTTGCCGGCAAAATTACCTGCGGTTAAAACACTGATACACAAAAAAACACCTTACCAATACCGTTATTATCTTAACTATTGCACCTTTAATTACAGCATGAGCTGGTGGGATTGGGACAGATGGCAAAAAGAGATTGACTGGATGGCCCTGCATGGCATTAATATGCCCCTGGCGCTAACCGGGCAGGAATACACCTGGTACGAAGTTTATAAAAGCATGGGCTTTTCTGATGCTGACTTAAATGAGTTTTTTTGCGGCCCTGCCTACTTTTCCTGGTTCTGGATGGGTAACCTTGATGGCTGGGGTGGCCCGCTGCCACTTAGCTGGATGGAAAACCACCGCGATTTACAGCAAAAAATATTGCTGCGCGAACGCAGTCTGGGGATGAAACCCATCCTGCAATCGTTTACCGGGCATGTTCCGCCATCTTTTCAAAAGCACTTCCCGGCATCAAAACTAAAAAAAACCAACTGGAACAACGGCTTTGCCGATACCTATATATTAGATACAGAAGACCCGCTTTTTGCGGAAATAGGACGCAGGTTTATTGAAAAGCAAACCGGACTTTACGGAACCAACCATTTATATTCTGCCGATACCTTTAACGAAAACGAACCGCCGACCAGCGACACCACTTACCTTTCGGCTTTAAGTTCGCGGGTATATCAGGCTATGAGCAAAGCCGACCCAAAAGCTACCTGGGTAATGCAGGGCTGGCTGTTTTACAGCGACAGAAAGTTCTGGAAACAACCGCAGGTTAAGGCCCTGCTGGATTCTGTGCCCAATGACCATATAATTATTCTGGACCTGGCCGCTGAAATTGAACCGGTTTGGAAACGCACCGGTGCTTTTTACGGTAAGCCCTGGATCTGGAATATGCTGCACAATTTTGGCGGCAACATTGTTCTTTTTGGCCGGATGAACGATGTTGCAGGAGGCCCCGCCGCCGCATTGAAAGACCCCGCATCAAAACGGTTAGCCGGCATTGGCCTTACCATGGAGGCTATTGAACAAAATCCGGTGCTTTACGAACTTATGACAAGCAATACATGGCAGGATAACCCCATCAACCCGGATGAGTGGATAAAGCAATACCAACTGAACAGGTACGGCCATATTAATAAATATACTGCACAAGCCTGGAACGTGCTGCGCAACACGGTTTACAGCGGCGGGCATATCATACGGGATGGATCGGAATCTATCATAACCGGCCGCCCGACGCTTGATTCAAATACTGTTTGGACACATACAACTTTTAATTATAAACCCAAAGACTTTTTACCTGCCTGGGATGCTATGATAAAGGCTGCTCCAACATGCAGCGGCAGTGATGGCTTCCGCTATGACCTCGTAGATGTAACCCGGCAGGCGCTTGCCAATTACGCTTTGCCCCTGCAAAGCAGATGGGTAAATGCTTATCGCCAAAAAAATATAGCTGATTTTAAAAAATATAGCAGCCAATACCTGCAACTCATTGGCGATATGGACGCCCTCTTAGCTACCCGGAAGGATTTTTTGTTAGGCCCCTGGCTGGCCGATGCCCGTAAGCAGGGCAATACAACAGCCGAAAAAGATATTTACGAACGCAACGCGCGCGACCTGATAACCCTTTGGGGCGATGCTGACAGTCCGCTGCACGAGTACTCATGCAGGCAATGGAGCGGTTTGCTTAACGATTTTTATAAAGTCAGGTGGGAGAAGTTTTTCGCTTTGCTGAATGATGCGCTTCAACAGCGTAAGGAGGCTGATCTGAAACGCTTTGACAAGTCAGTAAGCCAATGGGAATGGCGATGGGTAAACACCCATAAAAACTATCCCGTAAAGGCCACCGGCAACAGTGTAGAACAGGCGCATAAACTATACAATAAATACCGTAAGCTGACAGGTGCGGCTTATGAATAATAAAAGGAAGATAAATGACAGCACAATCCACCCCATTACCCGCTAAACGATTGGTATCCCTCGACGCCCTTCGCGGGTTTGATATGTTCTGGATCATGAGTGGCGAGCAGATCATCCATACACTGGCAAAGGTTACCCAATGGCCTGTGCTTTTATGGTTTTCGGGCCAGCTGCATCATACGCAATGGAACGGCATCACTTTTTACGATATGATCTTTCCGCTTTTTCTGTTTATAGCAGGCGTGTCTATGCCTTATTCTATGGGCAATAAAATAATAAAAGCAGGGGTGCAATCGGCGGATCAATTGCCTTCAAATGCAAAAAAGGGTATTTATATTTCCATGTTACGCCGCACTTTGATACTGATTATCCTTGGAATGGTTGTAAACGGTGCGCTCAAATTTAACGGTTATGAAAATACCCGTTTTGCCAGTGTGCTTGGCCGTATTGGCCTGGCCTGGTTTTTCGCTGGCATCATCTATCTTAATTTTAACCTTCGCGGGCAGGTATTATGGTTTGCAGGACTTTTGTTGGGATATTGGGCAGCAATGATGTTTATCCCCGTACCCGGCTATGGGGCAGGCGTGCTAACCATGCAAGGCTCGCTCGAATCGTATATCGACACCTTGCTGCTGCCAGGCAGGCTCCATGATAAGATCCATGATCCCGAAGGGATACTTTCTACCATCCCCGCTATCGGTACAGCATTGCTGGGGGTGTTTACCGGCAGTTTTTTAAAATGGGATTCCCCCCGCTGGACCATGTTGAAAAAAGGCTTGCTGCTCTTTGCCACCGGGTTGGTCTTAATTGCACTGGGCTGGCTATGGAACCCTGAATTTCCCATCAATAAACGCTTATGGTCAAGTTCGTTCGTATTGTATGTGGGCGGCTGGAGTATGATTTTCTTGTCGGTATTTTACCTTATTATTGACGCCGCCGGGTTTAAAAAATGGGCTATCCCTTTTGTATGGATAGGATGCAATTCAATCCTCATTTATTTATGTTCAGAAGGATTGGTTAATTTTGGTCATACAGCGGGATACCTGTTCGGCGGTCTTGTCCATTTAACCCCACTTGCATGGCAAGCGGTTTGGACAGCAGTGAGTGTTACCTTGGTTCAATTTATTTTTTTATACCTTTTGTACCGCAATAAATTATTTTTAAAAGTTTAGTCGATTATATCAGCTATGTACATAAAATATTTTTTCAAATTATTTCTGGCCGTTTCCTTGTGCAGCTTTATCAGCATAAGTGCAAGGGCACAAACAAAAGTCTATAACATCACCGGTTATGGCGCCGTTGCGGATGGTAAAACCAATAATACCAATGTAATTCAAAAAGCTATTGATGATGCTTCGGCTGGCGGCGGGGGTAGGGTAGAGGTTCCTGCAGGCAGGTTTGTTACCGGGGTGATTACGCTGCGGTCAAATGTTGAATTACATCTGGATGAAAATGCTTTCCTGCTTGGCAGTACGCTGAGAGCTGATTACGGGCAAGGTAAAGCTTCGCCGCTTATTGTATCAAATCATCAGCATCATATCGCTATAACCGGGAAGGGGACTATCGACGGCCAGGGACAAGAACTTTTAAAGGATATTTATGTCAGGCTGAATGCGGGTACTTTACAAGATACCGAATGGCGTACCCTTAACCCCTGGCACCAGATGCGCCCAACTGAAGATAACCGCCCGAAACTTATTGAATTTGATAATTGCGACAGCATATCGATCAAAAACATCACCATCAAAAATGGCCTGTGCTGGGTACAGGACTATAAAAGCTGCTCGAACCTGGTGATTGACAGCATGAAGGTGGAAAGTGTTACTTACTGGAATAACGACGGGATTGATATTGTTGACTGCAAAAATGTAAAGCTTACCAATAGTTTTATTAATGCAGCTGACGATGGCATCTGTCTTAAATCAGAAGACCCGAACGGAGCTTGTGAAAATGTTTATGTGGCAAATTGCAGGGTGCGTTCAAGTGCGAGCGCGATAAAATTGGGAACGGCTTCACATGGCGGGTTCAAAAAAATCTCGATCAGGGATATCAGCGTTTACGACACTTATCGCTCAGCCATCGCCCTGGAAACCGTGGACGGCGGTGTACTTGAAGATATTGATATCCGCGGTATTACCGCAACCAATACCGGCAATGCCCTTGTGATACGGCTTGGACACCGTAACAAAAAGGCCCCTGCCGGTATATTGCGCAGGGTGTATATCGGTGATGTAAAGGTTGATGTACCTGTAGGTAAGCCCGATGCCGGTTACCCGATGGAAGGCCCCGTTGTGAGCATTCCGCATAATGTTTTTCCATCATCCGTTACCGGGATACCCGGAAGCCGGGTAGAAGATGTAACTTTAAAAAACATTACTATAAATTATGAAGGCGGGGCAAAAAAGGAGCAGGCTTTTTTTAGTACAGACAGCCTTGAAAATGTACCTGAAAAAATTCCTGATTACCCCGAGTTCTCCATGTTCGGCGAATTACCTGCATGGGGCTTTTATATCCGGCATGCAGACGGCATCAAAATTAAAAACATGGTGCTAACCTGTAAAGGAACGGATTACCGCCCTGCATTTATTGCCGATGATGTAAACGGGTTGAGTTTGGATGAAGTAAACATCCCGCAGGTAAAAACACAACCTGTGATATTGCTGAACAGGGTCGGTAAACTTAAGTTGGAAGATATTAAGATACCCGGCAGTAAAAAACAAAATATAATAAAACGGGACTAATAGATACAAGTGTAAGGTAAAAAGAAGAAATAACCATTTTGTTGTTCCCGCAGGGGCGATCTGCGAGAGGGCCTCAATGCTGTCAAGCTAAGGAATAACCCTGTAGGGGTTAAATATTGGTAGATAAAAAGAAGCGGAAAATGCCGTGCCATCGGTACGGAACCTCGCGAATGTTGCGTACCGATGGCACGCTATCTTTTTTTTTTTATTTTCTACCAATATTTGGCGTCTAACGGTGCCATCAAAAAAAATAATTTATTCCTTAACTTAATAGCATTGGGGAGACGGAGACCGAAGATAAAAAGAAGAAATAACCAAATTAACCAAAAATAACCAAAGCCATGACAAAGCTAAAAAAAGAAGAAATGTCGCCTTTATCCAGTCTGGAAAATTGGGACGAAGATGTACTAAAAAGGTATCCTGAACCCGGCAAGCCTGCCAAAGCCAAAGAAGAGTTCAGAAACTATGACAAACCGGAAATAGACGGGGTACGCGAGTTTTACCGGCTTAATCATAAATACCAGACTTATGATAACGTTTTAGCCAAAAAAGCTAATTTTTTAAAGTTTGATAAGAAAGGAATGCCATGGTGGTCGGCAATGGAATATTTGAACACTTTGGTTGACGATTCCGATCCTGATACATCATTGGACCAGCTTCAGCACCTTTTACAAACGGGCGAAGCCATCCGCGCCGACGGGCACCCGGATTGGTTTGTGCTCACCGGGTTTATTCACGACCTGGGCAAGGTGCTTTGCCTGTTCGGCGAACCGCAATGGAACGTTGTCGGCGACACATTTCCGGTAGGCTGTAAATTTTCGGATAAGATTGTTTATCCTGAATTTTTTGCGGATAACCCGGATGCTCATGATGAGCGCTTTAATACCAGATACGGCGTTTACTCGCACCAATGCGGACTGGATAATGTGCAAATGTCATGGGGGCATGATGAATATCTTTATCATGTAACAAAAGATTACCTGCCAGAACCAGCCTTGTATATGATCCGTTATCACTCGTTTTATTCACAGCACCGTGAGCATGAATATGATCATTTGCTTAGTGCGCACGACCAGGAAATGTTTAAATGGGTAGATAAATTTAATCCATATGACCTGTATTCAAAAAGCCCGGTTCCACCTGTGGTGTCGGAGTTAAGGCCATATTATGAAGACCTGATCGCCAAATATTTGCCTGCGGTTGTGAAACTTTAAACATCATTTTAAACCAGGATTGATTACTAATTTTGACATTATATTAATCGCTATGGAAAACAACACATCTTCCGGGTTTAAAATGATACATACCATGCGCTGGTACGGGCCAAATGACCCGGTTTCGCTGGCCGATCTGCGGCAGGCGGGCTGTACCGGCGTGGTAACCGCTTTGCACCATATCCCTAACGGAAAAGTATGGGAGACCGACGAAATTAACCACCGCAAAAACCTGATAGCAAAAGCCGGGATGGTTTGGAATGTGGTTGAAAGCGTGCCGGTACATGAAGCAATAAAAACCCAAACCGGAGATTTTGGGTTGTATATTGAAAATTATAAACAAACTATCCGTAACCTGGCCGCATGCGACGTCAATATTATAACCTATAATTTTATGCCGGTGCTCGACTGGACACGCACCAACCTGGCTTATACGGTTGAAGACGGATCGAAGGCCCTGCTTTTTGAAAAAGCGGCATTTATGGCCTTCGATCTGTTTATATTAAAAAGGAAGAATGCCGAAAGGGACTATTCCACCGAAGAAATAAAACGCGCTCGTGAGCGGTTTGAAAAGATGGATGCTGACGAAAAAAAGCAACTGCAGCGTAATATTATTGCCGGTTTACCCGGCAGCGAAGAAAGTTTCACGCTGGAACAGTTTCAGTCTGCTTTGGATGCCTACCATAACATTGATGAAAGCGCCCTGCGTAAACACTTAATTTATTTTCTTCAGCAGATTATCCCGGTAGCTGATGAAATGGGTGTAAAAATGGCTATTCACCCTGACGACCCGCCCTATAGTATTTTGGGCCTGCCCCGTATTGTATCAACTGCCGCCGATGTACAGGTGCTGGCTAACGCCGTTCCTTCAGTAAACAATGGTGTTTGTTTCTGTACCGGTTCATTTGGCGTAAGGGAGGACAATGATTTGCCCGGAATGATAAAACAATTCGGCGAGAGGATTCATTTTTTACACCTGCGCAGCACCCGGCGCAATGCCTTTGGTGATTTTTACGAAGACAACCATTTAGAAGGCGATGCCGACATGTACCAGGTTGTAAAAGCGGTTGTTCAACTGATGCAGGAGCGAAAAGTAAATATCCCGATGCGGCCGGACCATGGGCACCAAATGCTGGATGATTTAAAAAAGAAGACCAATCCCGGATATTCCGCCATCGGCAGATTAAGGGGGCTGGCTGAATTAAGAGGCTTGGAAATGGGGATTTTTAAGTCAATAGGATGACGAAACACCGGAAAAATTAAAGATGTTTTTAAAACTGTTTCTGTTTGCTTTAAGTTTAATGCTTTGCCGCCCTTCAAATGCCCAGCAGGCAGGTATCAGTAATAATTATAAAAATGAAACCGGTTTGCCGCATTTGAACATTGAGCGGTGTATGATCTACTCGCCTGATAAAGCGTGGTTATATAATCATCACCCGGCTATTGTTGAATTTAAGGGGAAACTTGTCGCCATCTGGTCAAACGGGCTTATCGACGAAGATTCGCCGGGTCAGCGCGTGGTTTTTTCAGTTTCAAAAGATTTTAAACATTGGCCGGCGCCCCTTGCATTGGCTGAGCCTCAAAAAGCCGCTAACGGCGTACTGAATGTGTTGACAGCAGCTGGTTTATATAAATTTAAGGATACCCTGGTAGCCTACTATGGTGAGTATGAGAAAGATCGTACACATACCCGTTTATGGGCAAAAACAAGTACCGACGCCAAACATTGGAGCGGGCCCATTGATATGCATATCCCGCTCATCCCCAACCATGGGCCGCAGGCAATAAAAAACGGGCGGCTTATCATCAGCGGTAATTTTAGCTTTCCATATACTGATAACTACACCGGGCTGTCGGGCTGGAAAATGAGCAGTTTTTATCCCGATTCATTATATACCCAGGATAACTCAGCGACATTTTATAAACCGGCAGAAAAATCGGGCTTGCCGCCGCTCTGCGAAGGCTCATTTTTTCAGACCGATGATGGTGTTGTCCATACTCTTTTAAGGGTGACCGGCAAAGGATGGAAGGGAAAGCTTTGGCTGACTGAAAGTAAGGACAATGGCGCCCGCTGGTCGAAACCGGCAGAAACTAACTTTAGCGATAACGACAGCAAGTTCCATTTCGGACGTTTACCTGATAGGCGTTTTTATTATGTTGGCATTCCCGATACCCTGCACCATTATAACAGGACTCCTTTAGTTTTAGCCCTTTCGGATGATGGTAAATATTTTAATAAGCAATACATAATTGCCGGCGATATTTACAAGCTAAAAAAAGAAGGTTTATGGAAAGGCGGCCAATACGGTTACCCGCATACCATGATATGGAAGGGTTATATGTATGTGATTGTCTCAAGGCAAAAAGAAGCTATCGAGGTGATCCGTTTTAAATTAAATCAGTTGTAGTGTGGGAGGGGATAGGCTTCGATAAAATGCCCGGGGTTTTCGCTGTCGGCCATTCAAACGTTTCGCTAAATTGTTGTGTGTTCAAGCGAAACCGGGGACAACGACATGTCTTATCTTTTCGATAACAATTACGATTTGGAGACTATTTCAACCCGCATCCTTATCTCTTCAATAATTGTTTCAACAAACTTTTCCGCTATAAAATCAATTTCATTTTCAGTCCAGGACTGATGGTATAATCGTTTTTGCCAGGCATCTTTGTTTCTGCCGCCAATTTCATAGAAGTATTCCTCAAAGAAAAATGCCAGATCTCTGAAAATTGAAAAGGCTTTTATTCCAGCTTTTTTAAATCCTTTAAGGCTTAGTGTCACTCCGATTTTACGAATAGTACCCATCTTTATTATAGTCTCCCGGTCAACGGGGGAGTTGAATTCTAAACTGTCGTTATCTATATTTTTATCTAATTTAAAGCTATCAAACCATGGATAGATATCTCCTTTTAGTACAACTTCGGCCTTAGCCATTATTGCCGGTAGTATCTCGGTAAGTAATTTATAAACGACTTCGTTGCTTACCGTTTCCTGTAATTCTTCCTGATTCAGTGATGAGATGAGCATTTTCAAATCATTCAATTGTTTTTCAAACGGCTTTTGGCTGATCTTAATTGTTTTTTCAAGTTCAGATTCCAGGTCTTCGATACTTGGCAGCTCCCCCTTTAGGTTCTGTGGAATAGCATCTGTCAGATGATATTCCGCAATACCAAGCGGCTTATGAACGTCCCGGAGCGCATATTCGGCGGTAACTTTATTTTTATTTTTACAAAGAATAATTCCAATAGTGGGATTATCCCCCCGGATTCGGTAATCATCGTCGATAACAGATAGATAGAAATTCATTTTACCGGCATATTCCGGTTTAAAATCCCCTGTCTTAAGTTCGATTACGATATAACAGTGCAATTTGGTATGATAAAACAGTAGATCAATAAAATATTCCTGATCGCCCTTTTCCAGACGTTCCTGTCGTCCGTAAAATGCAAAACCTTTGCCTAACTCTACCAGGAATTTCTGTAAATGCTTGATCAGGGCATTTTCCAGGTCACGTTCTTTAGCATCTTCGGTCAACTGAAAAAAGTCAAACTTATAAGGATCCTTAAATAGTTCCTGGGCGAGTTCGCCCTGCATGGCGGGCAATGTTCGGGAAAAATTGCTCTGTAGTTTGCCTTGCCGCTGATACAGCCCGGAGCCGATCTGGTTCAATAATACATTTCGACTCCAGTTATTTTCGGCGGTTTTACATGCAAAGAAAACACGTTCCTCTTGCGACTTTAACCGATCATTCAGAATACATATATGTCCCCATGGTAATTTTGCAACAGGCTGTTGCAAAATTATATCAGTGGCCGGATGGGTATCGATTTGCTGCAGGCAAGCTAAGTCCGGCCAGTTCACGTGAAAGCTTCGCATATAGCGTAGGTTTCTTGGTGAAAGCCCCTTGATTTCAGGAAATTCGTTCTTTAAATCTGCGGATAATTGATCTATAATTTTGCTGCCCCATTCCTTTTGTGTTTCAAGGGAAACGATAAACTGGCCAATTTCCCAATAGATTGCCAGAAGCTGAATATTAGCAGACAGGATAGCACGCGATTGCGCTTGGCGAATTTTATCCTTTAGAGTAGTTAGTGTATGCTTATAAGATTCGGGAAGTTTATTCATAATTATCAAAAGTAACGCAAAGAAATTTATTTTGCTCGCGTTAAATTAATCTTTAAATTTCAGTACACTTAATTTTAATCAAGTCGAATTTTAAAAAGGATAAATGTTTTGTTTTATTTTGCGAAATAGCTATCATTTTTGTTTTAAAAAGGCGAACAAGTTAAAAGATCAATGACCGCCAACTTAACCAGTTTACCCGTTTCGCATGGACATGCGAGGAATGGCTTTTGGCGTTAAGAACTTAATCGACTTCAGGAATAAAGCGGAGAGGTATATTAGATTTTTTAGGATTTTTTGCCATTTTCCAGTAGTGGCAAATTCTTTTTACAGACAATTTAAACGAGGGAAATAGTATTGAATTTATTACTTCAATTCTTCTTAAACTCATCAAATAAAAGTTATTTGAGATAATATATATTCTGGAGTAAGATTGTAGCAAATGTTTTCTATTGCGATAGTTTAAGTCCATTTCTTGTAGTATGCTGAGACTCGGCAGCGTTAAATGATCGGTGATATTCGTATATTTTCTATTTAAATCATCGCTTGGTTTTACAAGTTTTTCATAAACCACATCTGAATCAGTAAAATTATCTGTATTATGCCATTTGGAATGAATTTGCTCTAATTCTATTACATAATTTTGCTCATTTTCTGTTTGAAAACTGTTTCTGTGCATGAGTAAGCCATAAATATATTCCATATAGGCTTGATGAGATTTATTAAATAGCCCTATTTGCTTATTATTCAAGTCATTAAAAATTTCAAGTTGTGCCTTTGAGTATTCTTCCCGTTCCTTAATGCTGATTATTATACTCCAAAGTGTTGATACCGCGTGCATTTTTAAAAAGGAATTTAACCTATTAAAGATCCCCTTATAAAAAGTATTAAACAACTCTTGGTATCCAATTTCTGTAAATACCGATAGTTGAGAAAAACTATTCTTTGTGATTGTAAAGTTCGTATTCCTTCTGTTTTTGAATATTTCCGAAGTTATAAAACTGTTATTAGTTTCCTTTTTAAGACTGATTGTAAATTCAAGCAAGTTTTTCTTTACTATCCGTTTTATTGTTTTTCTTTTTCGACTATCCTTTATAGCATTTGACGCAGTGGTTAAAAGTTGCGTCAATAAAAAAACAAACAGTGTAATTAAAACTGGTACAGTAGTTTTATTATCAATGTCAAAAAACTTGTTAAAACTGTTGAGCCAATTATGAAGCATGGTCAAAGATACCTATAAAAAGAAGTAATTTTTCGGATCTCGTTGTCCGAAGTTTTCAACTTCTGATACAATATGCCTGTAGTCTTTGACTACACTTTTAATCATTTTTAAACAGAAATAATTGATCCGGCATTTCAGCAACTTTATTTGGGGCTAAAAACCACTCAATTGTTAAAACCACTTTATACACTGTAGTCGCAGACTACAGGCATACTTATCCGAAGTCAGAGACTTCGGACAGCGGGGCAAAAAGAAGCTATCGAGGTGATCCGTTTTAAATTAAATCAGTTGTAGTGAGAGGAATAAACTGTGCGTGTGAACTGTTTACGCCAATAAAAAAACCTTCCGGCTTCCGCTGAAAGGCTTTTTGTGATCCCGGAAGAGGTCCGGAGAATAGCTGCGTTAACCAGCTTTATACCGGAACCGATGCCAATGAAGCTGATCTTCAACGCGCGGCTAATTCTGCCAGTCGAATTTCAGGATTTTATATTTTTCTGCTTCTTCTAAACTCAGGGCCTCCAAAATATTGATGGTTTTTCCATTCAGGCCATAAATAACGTAATTGCTTTTTTGAGCAGTTTCAAAAAACTGGATTGAATACTGGTCCCTTAGTTTTGTGTTATTTTTAATGATTTCGGCAAACCTTAGTTTGAAATTTTCCTTTTGAAGTGCAGTCGCTGTTATTTTGGCAGCCATAATTATTTCTTTTTTACCTTGATGGCCGACAATCCTTTGGGACCTTGCTCTGTTTCAAAAGTGACCATGTTATTTTCCTTTAAAGGTTCGGTTAAGGCGTTGATATGCACAAAAATACTTTCCTGTGTTTGCATGTCCCTGATAAAGCCGTAGCCCTTTGCTTCATTAAAAAAGCTTACAATGCCGTTCCGGACCGTGTCATGCGGCAAATCCTCCTGCCTCGCGACACTTACCTGGATATCCTCTGAATTGATCCTTATCTTTCTGGATGGGTCGGGCGGAGTTGACGTAATATTCCCATACTCGTCAATATAAGCCATCATATCTTCAAGGCTTTTGCCCTTGCCGCCATTTGCCTTGCGGTCTTCGGCCTTTTCCTTTTTCTCTTTAGCCTTTTTTAACCGTGCCTTTTCTTTTTCCTTTTTACTGAATGTTTCTGTGGATCTTGCCAATGCGGGTTAAGCTATTTTTACTTTAACTGCACTTGGACCTTTTTTTCCTTCTTCCACATCGTAAGTCACTTCGTCGTTTTCGCGGATCTGATCGATCAGCCCTGTTACGTGAACGAATACTTCTTTGCCGCCACTTGTTGGTGTAATAAAGCCGAAGCCTTTTGATTCATTAAAAAATTTTACTGTTCCTGTTGCCATGATATTTTTTGTGTATTGGCGCAATATACGCTTAATTATCAAGTTATTTACTTTTACTAAAATATAACCGGATTTTATCAGCTCTTTTGCTTCCGGAGATATTTAGTTAGTATCACAATTTGCTGGCCTTCTATCTTTCCTTCTATCTGGTCTGTATTATCAGCAACCAGGCGGATGTTTTTAACAACGGTACCCATTTTGGCATTGAGCGAACTGCCTTTAACATCAAGCGACCGGGTGAGCACCACCGTGTCTCCGCTTTGTAATTCGGCCCCCAGGCTATCCCTGTGTACATCTGCCGTCTCTGCGGGCGCATCACCTTCACCCACCGCTTTTGCCCAGGCCAGGGTATCCTCATCAAGATAAAGCATATCCAGGTTCTCTGCTGCCCAGCCCTCATTTTTCAAACGCGACAGCATCCGCCAGGCCACCACCTGTACTGCGGGCACAGCGCTCCACATAGCTTCAGTTAAAAAACGCCAGTATTTGGTGTCGGGTTCTGCGCTGTTGCTGAGTTGCGCCAGGCATGTACCGCAAATCATGATCCCGTTATCAGGGTGATTTGCCGGCGGAACGGCGTAAACAGATAAGTTGGTTGTTGAATGGCAGAGTTCGCAGGAATTGCCGCTGCGTGCCTGGAGTAAAGAGCTTGTCATATTTGTATTTAAAAGGCGCAAAGTTAAGCTTTTTGAGCAGAGTTTTAGCGCTATATTTACCCATCGTTTAAAGCATCGGTACATAAAATGAAAAAGACTTTCGTGCTGACCTTACTGATTGTCGCCACTGCGCTTGCCGCACGTTCACAAACTACGAACTATAAAGTTTATGCGATCAAATTTGCTGCTTCTGCCTATCCTTTTACAGTAGCCGACTGGGTTAAGGACGGCCCAAAAACAGATAGTGTGAAAATTAATTTTATGGTCTGGCTGATCAGGGGAAACGGCAGAAACATCCTGGTGGATGCCGGTTTTTTAAACGATATTGAAGATGCTAAAGAATTTGAGATTGTCAATTATATCAGGCCCGACAGTGCCATTTCGAAACTTGCGCTGAAGCCGGGGGATATTACCGACATCATCCTCAGCCACCCGCATTGGGACCATATTGACGGTGTGGGTTTGTTCCCCAATGCACATGTGTGGATACAGAAGGAAGATTTTAATTATTTTGTGAGTACAGCCTGGCAAAAAGGGGAACATAGCGGCGGTTTCGCAAAAAGGGACGTGAGGATGATGATTGATTTGAATTTAGCCGGAAAAGTAACGCTGGTTAATGGTGATGACCAGGAAATCATCCCCGGTATCAAGGTTTTCACCGGCTCCAGGCACACCTTTAATTCGCAATACGTACTGGTTAATACCGGCGCCAATAAAGTGGTGATCGCATCAGACAATATCTGGACCTATTATAGCCTTGAACATCTGCTGCCACCCGCTGACGGCGGTACACTTGACCCCGCCGGGTATGTGAAAGCCATGCAAAGAATGAAAACCATGGTTGCCGATGTGAAGTATATCATCCCCGGCCATGATGCACAGGTGTTCTTCAGATTTCCGGCTGTGGCGGATGGTGTGGTGGAGATTAAATAGGGTGGGGGTTCTGTTAGGCAGCAAGGG
>JBIOHE010000021.1:0-23539 GCA_044448725.1 Sphingobacteriales bacterium
ATTTTATACTTCGATTTCAATATTGTTTATGTTGGTCAGGTAGGTAAAGGAGACACAAGAACATTATTTGGTCGGCTCAAGGATTACACAAGGGGGGAGAAAGCTCACCGTTGGAATCAATTTTCTTGGTTTGGTATAAAATGGGTGAACAAAAAGAACGAGTTAAGTGGAGGAGGTAGTACTTATTCCACCAAAGAAACCGTTCTCTCAACAATTGAAGCAATTTTAATCGATGGCTGTGAGCCTCTACTAAATAAACAAGGTGGACAATGGCGTAACGCCACACAATATTTTCAACATACACTTGAAAACGAGACCCTTGAAAGCAAGATAGACACCTTGATTGCAAAGCAAGAACAAATGGAAAAGGTGGTTCTTAAGTCAAATGGTAACCCTAAACGAAAAGCTTGAGGGAATTAACCCGGAGTGCACTTTTTTACTAAAGCATTCAACCGATTGTAAAAAACGAAAGTAAAACCTTCTTTACTTAGGTTTTCCTTAAGGCAGGATTTCAAGCTTGCAATGATTCCCTCATGGGGAACCCTTTTCCCAAAATAATCTCTTGCTGCAAGATAATAGGCTTGAATTTCTTTTTCAGGATTTAAGTGATAAAGAGCATCGATATCCCTTTGAATTGAACGATCCCAAAGATTAATGCTGGAGCCGGGGACATCAGGAAGTAGCCTCAACTTCGCATGATAAAGAGTCAGATGAAAATCCTCAAGTTCGTTCAACGGTTCTTACTTTATCTCAAATTCAACTTGTGCATCTTTCTCAAGGTGTGGCACTAAAACGTAGTTCATGGAAAAAATTTGCGACTCAACATTTTCCTTGTGTAAAACCTCAATAACATACTTGAATTTTCCGTTGCCATTTGAATAAAAGTTTCTATTATACGCAACGTCCTTACCATTAGCAACCACACCTTTGCCAATTAGGGAATATTTATTGAATTCGATTTTAGGAATAGTTTTACAAGTGAAAGAATCCAGCCCCATTTCTTTCAAATAGGAGGAATACTCTTCGGGGGTTCTTATAACAATCTCCTTGTTTACATTGGCTTTGCCATTCTCAAGAACATAACTCTTGCAGTCTCCAAAGGTAATATTCTCCTTAATGAGACCCTTATTCGAATCTTCCGACTCCGATAAGCAGGATGTGAGCATAAAAATACAACTTAAACAACTAATTTTTAAAAGATCATTCATCTTTTTTAGTTGAAACTGTTCCGAAAAAGCCAGGTTTTTCAAGCTGTATGTTTCCCGTTTTCTTTCCATTTTCCGTTTCGTCTTTAAATTCAATTGTAGAAGTTGGATCACTAATTTTTATTTCGCCTTTATCTGGAGTTTTCACAAAATTTTCACCATCCTTTTTCGCACCAATTACCTCCTTCTCCGGGACAAATTCTTCAGAGTTAAATTCTTTTTTCGGGTCATCCTTGACTACCTTCTTGTCGTCTCCCTTTCCAACTACAAATGTCTGACCTTTTTGAACATCAACAAAATCTATATCGTTTATTAGGGTTGTTTCAATTTTTCCGTCTTTTCGAACAATTTGGCCCTGAGTGAAGGTCTTATCACCAACCTTAACCTTATCTACCACTTGGAAAACATCTCCTGGGTTTAAAACAATTTGCCCCCTATAATGTACAATTTTGTCACCTGAACATCCACCACGCGATTGTGCAATATAGCCATCCCCGGATAAAGTTATCGCAGAACTGGAATTGTTGGTGACTTTATCCGGGCCTTCCCCTTGCTTATCAATAAATTTGACAGGAGAATTGATCGCATAACTGTAGGGGCTGCTCCAATGATATTTAAATGCGTAAGGGTCTATGCTCAAGAACCTGCCAAGTCGGGGATTATAAATTCGCTCTCCAAAGTCATATTCTGTTCCATCGCCATTATAGACTTCATTATCTTTCTCCTTCCCATTGAAGCCGTAACGATAGAGTGAAGAATTGAACTTCCTCCCATACATTTCCACTCCGAAAGCGGTATAATCATTGGCACTTATAATATCTGAACTATATCGATCTACAGCACCATCATTATTATCATCGTGGGGACTTTTTTTGTCCGAAATAACTGTTATAATATTTCCAAGCCTATTACACATTTCATAACTTTTATTACCGAGGGTTCTCGTGAACATACTAGTATCAACCGGTATGGGTGCGATTAATTCTGTTACTCCTGTCTCCAATCCACCACGTATATTCCCATATATATCCTTCTCTATTTGTTTATAACTGGCTACACTATGACCACTATTGAACATTTTCTCATAAATACTCATAACATTACCCTGAGCATCCCTTATATAATACACGGTTTTTTCCTCAACATCATTATTGTCAAGCACATGCTTTGCTATGCGATTTCCAAATGCATCATAATCAAATAGCAAATTTTTACGACTACTACCAGAATAGCGAGTCACTTTTCTTACCTTATTAAAGACTGTCCAAGTAATGCTTTTGATTTGCTCAGCACTATCTTTCTTCATTTGTCCGAATCCGTCATAACTATAATTATTTTTATTATTAATCTGATTCACATTAGGAGTATATAGCCCCTGGTCGTCAATATCATCCGGAAATGTAGCTGCCGGTACTGCATCATTCACGTGATATAACCTATTTTGAATTGTGTTCCCATTGCCATCCTTTGCATAATGGTACCGGAGTGAATCAATGGCAACACCATTCTGGTCGTGCCTTCTTTGAGTAAGTATATTTCCGTTAGCATCAAAAGTAAAGCGGTTAAAATACATGTTGTGATACGTGCTGCCGCCTTGCCAATTATTATTAATGGTATCAATGTTGGCAAAACTTCTTCCCTCAACAAGACGATTTATTTGATCATATTTATAGGCACTGCCAAGGGGCATAGTTTGATGATTCGAGGGATTAGTTATAGCCGTCACCATCAAAGAGATGTTTCCATTAAACAGATCGGAGCGATTTGCAAGAAAGTCACTTCCTGTCTTGTTTGCCTCAAAACGGGTTGAGACAGTTTGCCATTTATTTGTAAAATCTATGGGCTGATAATCATTTCCATAATAATTCAGTGAATACCCAAATATATCGCGCGCAAAATATTGGTTCAGGTTTCCAGCAATAACATACCCGTCTTGCCCCATATCCCTCTGGGCATTCAAAGTATTGCTATTTTCTCCCTTAAGCCAACCATGAATGGTAAATGCGTAATCGCAACCTTGGACTTGCAAATCCCCTATCTCCTTTCGTGCAAGTGGCCCGTGTGCGTAATAATAGTAATTCTCATCGCTATCATATAAGCCCAAAGTGGTTTGCCAGGAACGAGCTTTTGCATACAAACTAGTATAAACTCTCGAAATACGATTATCTAAATCATATTCATAATGATGATGGAATGCGTCTTGTTTACCATCCTGATAGTGGACATCATTTACCTTTCCACTTAAAACATCAAAATCGTAATCAATTGTTTTGTACTCTTGTCCAGCAATTCCAGCGAATGGATTGTCTTGTAAAACTGATTTTGCGTTTCCCTGAACGTCATATGAATAGTGGGTCGCATAATCAAATGTTGTAGGATCATGGTCATCAATAGATTCGAATGTAAAATCCGCGACTCGTTTTCGAAGATTTTGTTGTATTAATGGAATTGTAGTGAAAAACTGTGAATCATAAAAAGTATGACTTACATCTCTCCGAATCCCGCTATTTTCAGATATCCACATTCTGAAATTAGCAGTATCAATTGTTAATGGGTTAAAGAATCCATTGACATAACTTCCAAATATATTAGCTACCCTTAATGTGCCGATGCCCGTATTTTCATATTTTTCTCCGCTTTCTAAAGTCCTTCCCAAGGCATCATACAGAGTGTAACTAAAACTACTTTGGATGAATTGTTTAGTATTTTGAGTAAGGATCAATCTATTCAGTCGGTCATACCAATGGAAAACACTATAGAGTTGCGCCTCATCATGAATCACCCTGGCATATCCTGACGGAATTCCATTATAGGAACCTCCCATAAAACCATAATATCGGGTTGCAAAGCAGATGGCCAGAATATTCATCCTTGTTGTATCCGGCTGACCATTTAGATTATCCCTGGTTGGCATTCTTTGCCAGGTAATCGGATTCAAGATTCCGGTATTCGAGAGTGAACTATTGGCACTTGTTTTCAGGACCACACCTCTGTCTCCGGCAATATATCCGTTCACATCATCATAAAAATAAACCGAATTAAAGTTATCTGTGCCAAGGCTTAATCCCGAGGGAGTATATCCACTTGTAATGAGGTTCGTCCCGTCATAATACCCAGCCATCGCATTATTCCCGACGACCATAAAGGTGCTGTTGCGGAAAACATGAAGTTTATTCCACTGGGTTCCAGATGTATAAGATCCTGCGTCAACCCAGTTTATTCCACCATCAGTACTGGTCTTAAATACACCCTGTCCCCCAGCATTAGGCCTCTGCCCAACGGCATAACCTTTAAGCCCATTGAATTTCACATCATAAAACGTCCAGCTATTCGGCCCTGGATTTTGAATGGCAGGAAGTTTTGTGGTATTATTACCACTAATAGAAGCGATATAATTATTTCCTCCAACGATCAGTCCAGTGCTGGCCCCACTACTCCAAACAGCATTTAATACCGGCACTCCGCCATTAAAGTTCGCTGGAAGAACCACATCCCAGGTCATTCCTGCATCCAAAGTATGGCGAAGAGTATAGTTATCTCCTACAAGATAGCCATGACTCTGATCGGAAAAATGAACATTTCGTAAAAGCGGGGTAAAAATTTCCTTGATAAATATCCTTCCAGCACCGGAGGCAAGGTCTATCATCGCTTCACTTCCTACAGCAAACACATTGTTTCCTGAAGGGCTTTGGTATAAGCCATAGAAATTATTGGTTGTTCCTTGGTTTATTAAACTTAAAGGGAGAAGCGAATAATCAGGTGTAAATAAAAGTGTTCCGTTATTTCCAGCGATGTACAGATTCTTGGTCGCTGAAATCAGAGCAATTTCATTCAGGTTCTGAGTTGTACCAGTGAATAGTGTGGTCGTAGGTATGGTACTGCTTCCTACTGTTCCAGTTAATACGGTACCGTTGTTTCCTGCAATGAAACACAAAGCGGGACTCGAAAACTTAATTGCATTGAGTTTCTGGGCCGTTGAAGCCGGTAGTATGCGCCATGCTGACCCGGCATCTTTCTGAAGCACCGTTCCGTCATTTCCAACGGAATAAATGCTTCCACCAGAAGTGCTTAACTGAACATCGTTTAAAGGAAGCGGAACCATAGTAGTACTCAAGTTCGTCCAGATGCCAGATAATGCAATACCACTCGGTAAAAGTGTGGCCGAGTAAAGATCTCCACTGTTACCCGCAATAGTCAAACGGTTATTTCTATAAGCAAGACTGGTAGGCGAAGCAATCGTAAGAATGCTTCCAGTAACCGGAATACCAATTGTCGTGGCAGAAGAGCTATTTAAAGCTACCTGATAGACCTGTTTATCCTGAAAATTATAGGCATAGATTCTTTGGTTCAGATCATCAAGAGTAATATCGGTGATATTACTTAAACCATGAACTGGAAGGGTAAACTGAGTGAATGCGAAAGGAGCCGTTCCATTTTTAAATATGGAATATAGCTTTCCATTTTGCGAAAGCATGCTGCCGGAAAGCACAGCGCTGCTTCCGGTTCCGAACTGGTGAATAAGAATTTTCTTTATGCTTTTATCGGCAGTCGGTATCCCTGCAGCGGAAGGGGTCCAGCTTACACTGCTTGCCTCTCCGTTTAAACTGTAATAAACATTGCCCTGATCATCAAAGGTGGCAATAATAACCTGTCCTGAGGCCTGTTCCTGGGCCCAAGCGGTCGTTAGATTGGCAGTAGCAGAAGGTTTACTCAGGTAAATAATTCCAAACGGACTGCTGTTTTGCATGATTACTCTTGCAATCAGTCCATTACTTCCTTCAGCCACGACTTTTGAACCATAAGCAGCAGTGTGATAATAAACATTTAAGGAATTGTAATTCTCGCCGGCTGGGGTGATAATCTGCCAGGTCTGACCTCCGTTTAAGGTCTTATATAATCCCTGAACTCCCGGAGCAGTTTGAAGAATTGCGATTCCTTTACTTGCATCACTGAAATATTCATCCACAATTTTATAAGCCATTGCTGTTGGCAGGGCTATATATGTTGAAGCGGAATGATTCAGTGCCATAAGCTGTCCATCAACACCGGATATATAAGCATTGTTATTAGAATAATACTGGACTTTGGTCAGATCGCTTGCTCGGACGCTTGTCTGCTGGGTCCAGGTAAGACCGTTGTTATTTGGATTAAGGCTTGCTGTGGGGCTACTGTAAAGCACTCCAAAGGATGCAGCTGCTCCAATTTTGCGATGAAGGCTGATATAATAGTTTACTCCGTCACTTGTAGCGGAGGTAATGGTATCGCTTCCATTAAAGCCTTGCGAAATCGTCGATGCAACCCTGAAGGTCGCTCCTCCGTCAGTTGTTTTTACGATAGTTGCTTTTTCACCAACAATAATTCCCTCATTGGCATTTATAAAAAACAGGTCATTAAAATTAGTAAGCACATTGGATGCATAAAGGTTAAGCATATCCCAACTTTGACCTCCATTTACTGTTTTAAGTACAATACCGGAATTTCCTACAGCGTACCCGGTACTCCCGATAAACTGGACTTTTTTAAGATCTCCGGCTACTATTCCAGTAATGCGCTGCCAGGAGTGTCCACCGTCAAAGCTTTGATAGGAATAACCGCGGGTTAAAGTCGGATTTACCTGCACATATCCGCTCAAATATCCGCGGCTGTTATCCAGAAATTGTACTGCGGTTACTACGAGAGAAGCGTTTAATCCATTAGGCAGGGTCGTTTCCCAAATATTCATCAGGTCATGATCCGGCAGGCTTTCCTTAACTAATTGATTGAGCGAATTATATTCATAGGTACTGGCAAGGGTATGGAAAGTAAATACGGAATGGGTTCCGTTAGTCCGGTCCGCAATAACCTGGAGTTCCTGCGGGTCCGTGCTCTGGGTGATATTTAGAGGATGCACCCCCTCCGGAGGGACTGTTTTGATAAGATTTGCAGCCTGATCGTAATAGTATAGCGTAAAATGATACTCCCGGTCAAAGAAAGTTTTCGTGAAATTCTCCACTGCCCCAAGGCAATGTGTTATGTATTTGTTACGAATTGTAGCCGCAACCGAATCATGGTAACTCTGATAGGCCTGATGAGCATTCTGCATGGCAACACTGATCATGTATTGCTTGCAAGGGTCGGGATGACCTACTTGAGTAATCGTGGTTATTGTATCAAGTATAACTGAAGGGGTGCAGGGGACCCTTGAACAGGCTCTTGCGATATTATTCTGAACACCTCCATCTGTGGAACTGTCGGTTACAATCAGGCCATCGAGAATTCCGTGAAGATTGGCAATATAATGTTCCAGGCAATAACACAGCCCAGCTGAGGTAAATTGATCCGCTTTGTAAATAAATTTTACAGGCGGTAAATGTTTCTTCATAGCCTGCTGGTCGTACTCTGCTATGGCGTTAAGGTACCTGCTGTATGCAGTATCGCAAGCATCTTTCATTACAGGAGAGCCTAACATGCATGGTCCGTACTGGTCAATATTCTTAGGCAGGGGCAAGGAGAAGTTATTACTCGCATTATTCAGGTAGGGTGCCAGATAGGAGAGATAAGAATCAACGCAGGTACATAATCCGGCCCGGATGAAGAGATTAAAATTCTTGTAAATAAGGGGCAGCGTATCTCCATGCGCAGCCGCATAGGTTGAATGATTAAAACGGTTAATATCCCTTCGGTATCTTGTATACTCCTTCTGACAAGCCTGGGTATCAACCGGTATCATTACGGTTGAATAACATGAAAGAAGCTTGGGCAGATTGCCTGGACAGGTTGTTGTGTCATAAAAAGAGCGTATATAACGGTTAAAGACCGCGTAACCGGAATCAGTGCAGCACAGATTGTTTTGTTTGACCGTATTAAAACTATAAAGAGGGACTGTTGATTTAAAACTAGGACATCTCAAAGTATCTTTATGGTTATGGACAAACTGGCTGTAAGCACTTGCGTAAAATTTATACAGAACAGAGCAGGAATCCGCAGCCGTGGACGCATAACCACGAGTCTGCATGTAAACTTTTACATTTTGAGCAGGACTCGTGCCAACAGGTTGCAGTTGCAGGTAATTAATATAATAAAACAGGCTGTCTGCAAAAAGCCCGCGGCTGAACAAACTATCACCGATTGGAGTAAGAGTCGGGGCGCCCTGACTCAAAGCACGTGTGTTAAATGCGCTAACTGCATTTAGGTAACGCTGGTATTCCAGATTTACGTTGGTAGCGTACCCGTAGTTTACCACAAAGCTATCCGGTACGGCAGCATAAGAGTAGTTGTCAATTCCCGGAATGTAATTATAGACATAAGACAAATACTGTGGCAGCGGAAAATTCTGCCCCATAAGGAAGAAATCCTTATAGGTAATTGGAACAATATAGTTGGGACTGGTGCTTAACCATCCCATCCGGGTATTGAGGGCACTGATGGCAACACTATATTGCTGGTACTGCGCCGGTGCTTGGGCAGTAACGGCCTGACCCGAAAGAACCGGAGATGTGGCTCGTATTGTATCATAAGTAAGTAGTTTTGGTACAAAATGGGGACATGGACTGCAAACTCTAAGAGGAAGGCAGGTTTGTCCGTAAATGGTATCTATGGCCCCAAACTGAGTCCTTGCCCCCGCTCCAAATGATGGAATCATGTAAAAACTATGATAGTTCCCTTGTGCGTCGGCATCGCCCAGTGTATTTATAAAACGAATATTACTTACTGTTGCAAAAGAGTGGTGTGACGATGATACTCTGGCCACGTGCGGTGTTAAGGTCAGCCGAAGGAAACACTGTGTATCTGGTAAAAATTTGAAAAGAAGAGTGTCATATAGTTGATTGCTAATTACAACAGTATCTCTTCGACTGCTGGTTGTGGTATCGCTTTCATTAAAATAATGCCTCAGAAGACTTGTCATATAAGGGCTCTTGTACAGGTCAATACTATGGTTAACATTCTGAGTTGTTATCCTGTCATTTAGAAGCGTGAGAAGATCATTTGTAAGCATATAAGGATCTCCGCTGCATTCTCCGGGAGTAGGTAAATCGCAGATGCCCATCATGATAGCTGAACTATCTGAGCTGCTGTTATAATGAATGGTTTTCGCGTTAACAGTTACAAGCTTGTTTCCGTTTGCATCATTTCCAACGATATCGAAATTATTTACGTACTTACCTTCAATGGATTTGAAAGATTTAATCAAAGACAAATTGGAGGGTGAAAAATTGGAAGGAAGAAACGATGTAATGAAAAAAGAAAGATTGTGCGAGGGATTCAAATTATCATATAGCAAGAATTTTTTTGAACTGGAAACGTAACTCCACCTTAAGTTTGAAGTATTTCCGCCAAAGGTGCTTGCAATGACTGGAGTAATAAAATAAGAATACGGAACATTCTGAAGATTTACTCCAGTGGAAGTAAGCTGGGAATTTGCTGCCAGAGACGACATTAAGTTCTGAAGATTGCTGGCAAATTCGCTAGGCTTGCAAGCATCCTGAAAGCGGCAGTTTTGGATATTGTAACAAGTAGTTCCTTGTATAGGATAAAAGTTAACCGATGAACCAATTGTCACCTGGGCCAGAATGGAAAAAGTATATAACCCCATACCGTTTTGCCCAAAACTATGAAGGTCCTTAAATCCAGTTATATTGCCCCAGTTGGTAATCGGAGTTCCTTTTTTGCTAAGCGCAAGAGTGCATTCAATGCTGCTGTTTTGGGTATTAAAGAAATTTACAGACAGACTATCCGCCGTCACTGATGTGGCTTGCCACCTCTCCGAGGGAATAGGAGAGAGCGGATTTATATTATTAAGACCGATGAAAAGGGCCGCGTATTCATTATAAGCATTCAGGCTTTCATTTGCAGCGGCGAGTTTACTTCTGCCTGCTACTGCGCTTAGAAGCGCCTGAAGATCCAGTGCCACAGGGCATTCTCCGGTTTGAAGATACGCCTGATAAGCTGCGCTGTTCGGATCTCCCTTTATATCATTTGCATCCGGGAACCGTTTTACCTTGCTTACATAAAGATTATAAGTGTAAGCACCGCAAGGTTGTATGGTCTGAAAAAATGGCGAAGCAAGATAGGTAGGTAATGACCCGTAGTTAACCATTCCGTCATCAGCAGGATTATAACTTGTATTGCCGATACATCCATTAAATGATTTACAGGAATGAATCGCCAGACTGTTTCCCCTTTGCTGCTGTAATTGCTGTTTGAACGCGAGGTAGAATGATTTCAGGTAATTCCATTCAAGATTACGGATGCTGTCATTTATTTTAGCAGGGCCGCTTGGATTATAATCACTTCCAAAATCGGCGCAACTTGCATTAGGAACAATATTGATGTTGTTTCCGCAGCGGGCAGCGATAGCAGCCCACTCAAGCATAGTATAGGTGCCACTTATTGTGGTAATATAACTGCCGAACTTAGCCTGAAGCTGCGCCCCGAATCCATCAAAATTAGCTGCGCTGTAAACTACAAAAGGATCATATGGCCTTGTGGCGGCATAAGTAAACCAGTTTTGCACCCGGTTATTTGCGTTTGGAATACTGGCATAATTGGCTTTAATAAACTTATCAGTAACTGCCTGCTGGAAAGTGGTATCGGATTCCATAATTTGGTCAAAGGAATCGCTGGTAAACTTATCGTTCGCGTTTTGATCCTTTGAGTAAGGAGTGCAGCTTGTATAATAGCAATATTCGGGGTGATACTGAACAAGAGACCTTGCCCAGGAAGTTTTCCAGGCAGCAATGAAATCCTGCACGTTTTGCAGATATTTTGGAAAAGAATAATAACACAGGCGGGTGCTGTCATAAAGGACTGGAGATCCAGAAACGAGAGCCGGGAGATAGGTATTTCCTGTCTGAGGGACAACAACGATGGTGCTGATCTTGCCATTATCATCTATATATGCGTTATAAGCATTGCCGTTAACAATAACATTAGGGGTTTTCCAGTTTCCAAGAGGCGAAGTAATATTCTGAGGCAGTTTGTTTGAGAGATTAAGCACCGATAGGGGAAAGACCGAAGGATTGGTATTCCCATTCTGATCAACATATTGGGCATATTGTCCTCCCGGAGCCATGTCGGAGAGCATCATTTCATAGGAATTCTCACAGGCGGAAGGCTGTTTGCAGGGCTGCTGGCACTGCTCCACCAGAAAATCATAGTCCAGTGCAGTTCCTTTCCCCTGTGAAACAAAATCATCTCGTTTTCCAAGAGAAGCAGCGCAGGTCTGACAGCTTATATCACAACTGCTGGTATCAACCCCAGCCAAAAACTGCTGCTGAAAATTATACAGGGTCTTGGTGCAGCCTGAAGCAGAGTCCAGGAAAGTATTTACGTAATAATTAATGGCAGCGGAATCTACAGTCAGAGTTTTGCTGATAGAATAATTTCCCGGACGCAGGTACATGCTGAACGCATCTGTTTCAGTAAAACTTGTAGGGCTGACGGGTGCAGTTAAAAAATGAATCTGACCGCCAACGATGGTAAATTTTCCAATTTTTTTGGAAATGCTCTGCCCTCCGATTTTCGCCATATTTCCGCCGCAGGAATCCGTCACTTTTATATCCAGATCATAAACGCAGTAGAAACAAATATTGTTCGCTTTAAGACAGGCCGTTGTAAGAGTATCAATGGTCATATTGTAATTAAAACTGTAATTGCCTGCCGTTGTCACCAAAAATTCACCGCTGAATTCTATCCCATCGTTTGTTAAATTCACCCTATTGATATTGCTATGCCCGTTAGCGTCCTTATTAAACAGATCCTGAGTCAGAGAATGACCGGCTGGGAAATAACTTGGCAGAGCATTTGTATTGAGTGTGGTATCTCCGGCGAGAGCGGTAGCGACAACTTTGCCTTCCTGGTTAAAATAAGAAACACTGATCTGACCATTAGGATCAATGGTTAAGGTCTTCTTGTAGTGGGTAGCGTCACCCATCTCAGAGCCGAACAAACGGTCCAGTTCTATCTGGTCGGGATATCCGTAGAAGTATTTGGTTTCATGGTTACTGCCAAGTTGATGATCCGGCCCAACTCCACCTTGGCGTCGCACCCTTCCAGTATTATCAGGAGTGTATTCAGTCTGCACGAAAGGGAATTTTTTTGAATCCGGAACAAATGCCTGAAAGCCTGCTTTATTGGGGTTGTTTGGCGAATAATACTGGGAAGCCCCGGAATTAGTTCCCATCGGGGCAGCTTTGTTACTACAAGAATCAGCGGTGTTCACATCAAAATCATCTACCGTATAGGCATGGGTGGAATCATCCTGGGTAAAATTCGGGTAGAATTTAATAGTAGACTGGGTCTTGGGGCTGGAACATGAAACAGGTTGAGGCACCGGAACCGGCAGAACAGTAATGGCAATTCTGCCCTGATTGTCATAAATAGTTTCACCAACAATAGTATTCTGATCCGAATTCATTTTCGTAACGCTTTGTCGGTTGCGGAGCGATCCGTCATGATAGGAGATCATTTCTTTCTTCTTTCCTTCTTCGGCATAAGTGGCGCTAAACTGCCAATTTTTATTTTGCTCATGAGGGCCACTAACCGCAAAGCGGTCATTTAGCGATGATACAGTTCCCTTATTTGGAGCGCTCCAGAGTCCTATAACTTCATTAGCAAGGTTATTTATATCTCTTCCAATCGCTCTTACCCGGTAAAGGATGTATCCATGCTCGAAGGTTAAAGTAATATTATAATATGGGGGAGTGAGTGTTCCCACTTCAACCCTTGTACTGTTATTTCTGAAATCATAATTCAGTAATGATGGCGAAGCATAAGATCTGGGCTGATCATAGTCATCCACATAAGTCCATTCCAGTTCATAGCGCTCAGCCCCGGTAACGGCGGGCCAGCTTACCACCAGTTGGTCATATATCCCATCGCAGTCTTCATCAAGAGAATCAGGCGGGTTAAGGATAATCGGGGTATTACTTGCCGATGAAAAATCATAATAGCGTGTCGCGTTAATACTGGCATCAATGAAAAGATTTGCAGGCAGGACATTCTGTGATACTCCGTTTACATAGATACTATCGATATTGACAATGAACTTATAGGCAGAATTAAATATCTGGCTGTTTTTATCCACATATTTTGCCGTATCAAAGGGATGGTATCTGACAAGAAGGTATTTGAATAATGTGGGAAGCGGATTGCCATTCTTATCCCACTGCTGAATATCCACTTTCACTTTCACATCCATGCCGCTAGGAAAGTAAGTTGGATAATTCACGTTTATTCCAAGAGTAACGATATCCATAACCTGGATATCGGTAAACAATCCGGTTTTGGGGGTGAGATCGGCAGTAGATGTTGCAGTGGGCTGCCCTATTGTAACAGAAGTTGAGGGGCTTGATTTAATCTCTGAAATACCGGATGACACCTGGGCTCCAAAAATGTGTGAAGCTGCCAGCAGAAGCAGTAAAATTACGCACTCAAATCTTTTACTAAAGCCCATGAAAAAAACTATTAATAATTAATTACTTCTTTTTCGGAACCCTTGTGTCAAAAACAGAATACTGCTGGTATTTACCAATCCCTTTGTATTTTGATCCCGATAGTGTAACATACTTTCCCGGTTCAAAATCATCTTTGTTTCCTGCCCCCGCAGTTTTAAATTCGGTAAGCTCCACTTCAATACGGGGCTTATACTTCTCTTCTTTTTGCCTGAACCCCGGATTATAACTTAGCTCCCGGTAAAACATCACCATTTTGGAGATAAGCCCGTCTTTAGATACCAGGTATTCGATTGCTTCAAGAGAACCCTCGCCCTCTTTATAATCAAGGCGATAAATTTTCCCTTTATCCTGTTCCTTACATTTTATGCTGCCACACCCCTTCATGTCTTTTTGGAATTCATCACCTGAGAGAGGCTGAAAGGCAGCATCGGCAGGGGCAATAAGAATTTTTTTGCTGCTGCTGTCGATGACAATTTTCATTTCCTTATTCTGAATTGTTTCCATTCCAAGTAAAAAGCTGTGATAACTTGTGCCCTCCTTCTTAAAATATCCTTCCACTTTCTCATATGGTGATGTGGTAGTATGATTTTCATATGACGAATGCCTTATAAGAAGAGAGTAAGATGCTTTCTCTTTATAAAGCGATTCCTGCCGTTTGAATACCTTATTGAAATCCGGTTCTGAAAGCACCGTCCAGTCATTTGTAACCCATGAGCAGAGAATACTACAGGAGAATCCAATTAAGAGTGTGCTGATAAATGTTTTCATCTGAGCACTTTTTTTATACTCGTCCTATTTTCTTGAATTGTCATAATGCCCCTTTCAGTTTCTTTCTTTACTCTCACAAGTTTGCCTTCCTTGTCATACTCGTAAATAGTGGCATAATTCCTTTCATCTAATAGGGCAACCAGCCTCAGGCTTACAGGATCAAACACATATGAGGTCATCACCCCGTCAAATGGGAAAATTCTGATGTCATCGAAAAAAGCGTTCCCGCTTAAGACATTCAGTTTAATATTAAAATCTGTCGCTGCGATAGGAACCGTAAATTGACCTTCAATTCGCTGCCATCCGTCAATTATTTTTCCTGCCGGCCCAAATGTAAGCGGAGTGGAAGGAGCAGAAGGAAAGGTGACAATTAGCTGTGGAGTAGTATAAGAAGTTTTTGTAGTGGGAGCGTTCTCTTCCTTGACCCATGAGCTGATTACGTATTGTTTGCCAGGAGTGAGGGATAGGGCAGGAATGCAGTTATCACAACCAACAGTAACACCTAGATTACATGCTAACCCTGAGCTCACGCCAGAAAAAGAAACACTTGATTTACATTTTACGGGTTGCAGGGCAATGAGGTACTCTCCGGGAGCAAGGCCGGGAAGAAAAAAAGAATGCGTGGAAAAGGTGGTATTCAGGCTTGCAACTTTTGTCGCCAGATTGGAAGCTATCTGGGGGCAGGCACTGGTTATCCCATTTGTAAATGGCCCGAAAACTGTGAGCGAACTTATTCCATCACCAGAGTTGACCGTAAAATTGACATTCTGTGAAGAAGCAATGGTAAACGCAAACCAAAGGGTGAATGGACTGTGATTGCAGGCATAAACAGGTCCAGTCTGGGGGCTATTGGAAATTATAGTTGAACTATTGTCATCAAAATAAACTGTCGTATCATGGCAAATATTTATGGCAGTAGCGCATTCAGTATTGGAGGGTACAGGGTAAGTTTGCCCGGCAAGTGACGAAATTTCCAAACACATTATAGCTCCTAAAACAAAAAAATGCTTCATGTTTATTGACTTATTGTTTGAATTTGTCTGCATCCTTTGCTATCAGTCACTACCACCTGAACAGTCCAGTGGCTTCCATGTATTGAAATAGATGTAAGAGAACTGTTTTCGCTTATAGATGGCGTTCCGCTTATAATAGTATAATCAATTTGATAGGGAAGTGTTCCTCCGGAAATAGTTACGGTTGTAAAATCCACGGTTCCAGTCTTACTCAGTACCAGCGTGCAAGAGTCTTTGGCGCAATTTGTCATGACTTTGTATAGCGAAACCGGATTAGCACTGCTTACCTTCAAACTGTATTCACCTGTGTGGGATTCCGTATTTACAATACTCAGACCACTTCGGGGAAATTTAAAATGGTTATCGGCACATATGCTATATGCGTAATCCTCAAACCCATCAAATCCCATTTCCGAAAAACGGGAATTTGATGCATTGGCAGTCACCAGGCTTTGATTATACCCGAAAGTTTGCGAAGCATAACGACCAAGAGCATCCCTTTCTTCAATCTGACCACCGAATGGATTAAACTCAGTTATTTCAGAAGCAAACGTCCAGTTGGCAGGGCTTGTAGTCCATTTTGCAGCACTTAGTGAATAATACGGGCTAAACGACGTAAACACCCCGTCCCGTCGAATATTCGTATTGTTATCATAATGGCTTAGTGCCCTTGAAGTCAAATATGCAAAGTTCCTCGATGGCCTCCAGTTACCTGCTCTTCCTAGAATGTACGGATTGGTGCTGGCAAGAGTGTTAGCCTGAACATTTCCGTAGCAGTCACATTGTGTTCGCCAGTTATCCGAATATTCAATTGCCGAAGCCTGAATTACATTCTGAAATAAATTGGAGGAAAACGAGGTGAGCGGATTGACAAGAGTGGTAGCACTTTCCATTGGCATACTCTGCATATTTCTCCGCCCTGATCGTATGACTTTTACAGCATAAGTACCGGGAACAGGGTTTCCTTTTTTGTCCACTACCGTAACAGCGCCAGAAGAAATATCCGTTACCCAGCCATACTTGGCAGTACCCGATGAATTTGCAAGGGATACTTCATCCCCAATAGAGAAATAATTCCCTGAATTAGTCACTGGTGCAACACCTAGGTTACTAAAACTAAGAGATGGGAAATTCACCCCAAGAGTATGGTAGGCCATTCCCATCTGATTATAATACCAGTATGCGGGATATTTCAGGCTGAAAATACTGTCATTGAAATTGGTTGTAGTTCTGGTCAGGAGCACTTCCCCAGTCTGTGAATCATAAGCGAGATTTTTTGTTGCAACGGTAGAACCAAGATCGGTGGCGATAGTTTCTTCCAAAATTCCAAAGCGTTGCACCACCTTATTGGTCGTTATGCTTCTGAACTGGGTTTCATCCTTATAAATGGATGGCCAGATAAATGGGAATGGCAGAGGAATAGGCCCAATAAAGAAATCATCATCATTTAGTTCTAAAGAAACAGACTCGGTGTGAGAAAAGTCCTGCCTCATATCCGCTGCCACATCGAAAAACAGCCCTATATCTGCACTTCCTACGGACCCATCCGGATTTATCACTGTAGCCCCGTTCAGAATACGGTTATTCACCACATCCTGCTTATAGCGATACTCCAAGGAACTGATGGGGACAGTCTTATCCTCAGCATAAACAGATTCTTTCTTGGGCTTTCCATGCATATCATTGAGTTCTATACAGAACCCTTGCGTAGCTGTCATGTAATCCCGTGATTTGATATGCAATAGATTGAGAATGGAATATTTCCCGGTTTTGTCCTCCTTATTTTTGAGATAACTGTTAGTTGGAATCGTCGGAAAGTCAAATGCAGTATAAAACTCATGCACCACTTTCCCAGTGGCATGCCGGGTGACGTTTGCTCGTTTTAGATTCTGAACCGCCACCCTTCGATATCCTATTCCCGGGGAGGGGAACTGGGATTCAAAGACCGGTCCTTCCTCGTAAAACTGATCATCAGGAGCAAGCAGGTTTTTTACATCGAAGAAAAGTGGCTGCCTCCAGGGATTTTCATCTCCGCCGAGCATCGGCTCATAGGTTGCTACCCCTGATGAAGTTCCATCAGGCATGGTGTAATCGAACTGCTGCCCATAATCAAAGGAGTTCATTGCACTAGCAGTCATCCCGTTCCACTGATCACTAATGAGCAGTTGCTTTACTCTGGCTCCACCTCCAAGTTTTTTATGGTTTGGATTGTTTAATCTTATCCAGGATTTTCCCATCACCGCATCGCGGCCCTTATTTAAGTCCCATATTGCCTGATTAGGTCCTTCAAGCCATTGGGTAAAATTGGTAATTTCGGCAAGCAGGGACTTTATAATCTGCCCTCCTACACCTTCGGTTCCAGTTACTCCCGGCAGAGTATTAATTACCCTGGAAAGATGTAATCTTCCAAACTGAATCGCCGCCTTTGAAATCGGATTATAATTAATTGGAAGTATTTTTTTAAGAGGAACGCCCTTGAGTTTTACCCAGCCGTACGTTTTTCCATCGGTTCCGGGAACCGTGCCGAAATTATTGCCATTTTCAATAGGCGAATACCCGGAAACATAATCGTAGGTGGGCGGGTTGATATTCATTTTCATAAGACACCTGAAATAAAGATTATCAATACCGGAAAAATAGTCTGAGATATTAGTGTATCCAGGTTGAAGCTCAAAAACCAGATATTTATTTGTAAACCCAATACTGCTTAGAGACTTTTCAGTACCAGGAGGATTAGGAGTTATCGGGCTGCCGGGGGTATTGTCTTCAATATCAACAATCTTAAACATCTGCATAGCCCTTTTATTCTGAACATAGGCGTAGTCATTTGATTCATAATTAATATTGATTGTCCCTCCCGAGGGAAGTAGTACTTGATTTAATGACCATGAGGCCATATATAAATTTGCTTTTGCTGTATCTTGATCAACATATGGAAATTCCGAGGTAGGAAGCGGGGCGTTTATTCTTGGACTACATGCAGTACCCGTATTCGGTTTAAAATTTCCCCAACGGTCATATCCTTTCAGGTTGTAAGAAGGGTTACTTGCATACCCAAAAGTATAAGGACTGAATCTAGCTTTCTGGGAGCTTTGGTATGTGAAATATATTTTTTGCAAGGTTAATTTTCCGTGAAGTCGGTTCATATCTCTTCCATTCACGATTTCCGAAACTCCATTATTATTCGGAACATTTCCGCATAGTGAATAATCATATTCAAAATGCACCTCCTTTAAAGGAATGGCATTGACTCCATTTTGTTTGTAGTCCGGTCTGGAATAGAGAGAAATTTTTCTCAGGAGTTTTGTCGGAGAAGCATTATTCAGACCTCCATTCTTATCAATTACCCCATAAGCATCTTTGCGGTCTTCCACCTGAAATATGGCAATGTGATTTTTTGTGACAATGGAATCCAAATACCAAAGTTCCTTCTCCCCGTATAAATAACTGGCTTTGTCATCGGTCTGATCGGATTTAAGCCCTTCATTATAAGAAGCCATTCCATGCTCAAATGGAACGCGCCAGTTATATCCCGAAATTTTCGAGTAGTGAAATTTTACCCACGTGCCTAAATCCCCATCACTGGGTCCCTTTATAGTATCCGCATCCACATAATCAGGGCTTAAAACGGAAGTCAAAAGGTAAGAATGGGCATACGCTGGCATAATCGTATTACTGTAATAATGATCAAGGCCATGCACGTTTGAAATGGAGTTATCTGCTGACGGAGCATAACCAACCAGTCCTGAATTACAATCTCCAACATTACCTCCGTTACCCACAATGTCAGCGCCAATGGCAAAACTGGTTTCTTCCTGACGTGTATTATATGCGGCAATACCATACACATAGCGCTGGCCTCCATCACCGAGGCAGGTCACTTCCGCAATATGGTGGTTCGGAGCATTATAAGACTGTGGATTTACATAATTAACGCCAACACCCTGTTTAAGTTCCTGACGGGTCAGAAAAGAAAAAGTCTGGTTTCTTTTTTCTTTTCCCTGACGAAAATTTGTAGCCGGGAGGGGCTGATGATTACCACCCCCATAAACCAGATAGTTAGCCGCATGGGTGTTGAAGCTGGAAACTTCATTCAGATCAACATAAGCCGGGCTTATGTTCACCAGATTACTGAAAAGCTGCTGGTCAGTGCTAACCGTTTTCTCACTTGCTTCCTTGAAATAATACTTTTCATAAGCAGGATCGCCTGTTGGATTAGTTTTATAGGTGAGAAATGGCGCAGCGTCATTTCCCTCCGTCCAGCGCCCACTTTCACTGTATGAATCATTAATTGTTACATCAGCACCAATGTGAAAAACATCTCCGGCACCTACTTCCGCCCCGAAATTATACCCATCGCTGGTTGTATTCGTATAGGGATCGAAAACATATCCCACATCATTTCTATAAGGCCGATAACTTCCTCCAATACCCTGTCCCATAACTGAAAATACATCGTATGTAAGGTTGGCCTGAGGTAGCAACGGTGTATTAGGAGTGAAATTTCCGTCTTTCTCCCGGTTAAAATCCAGCATGGCATTATCATCGTTCTGACCCTGATCCGAATTCATATACCCATAGCCTCGCCTTGTAATAGAATTTGTTTGTAATGTCTGCCCGGAATAATAGCCCGAAATCGTATAGTTAGGATGCACGCCAGATAAAGCCCCCGGCCAGCTAAACTTTGCTGAAATGGAGAGATTATTCATCGGGAACTGAATATCCGGCGTATAGCTATGTGTTCCCAAATCAAAAGAAGCCCCTGCAAGCTCTTTCTGACCACTTTCAATTCCTCCCGGATGTTTTTTAGTCTTAATATTTGAATTTACTTTGCCGCTTGAAAAAGCGCTAATGGAAAGGCTCTTTAATCCGGCTCTGCTGTTAAAGGCAAGGCCTACTTTAGCACCAAGATCCGCGCCTTCCAAAAATCCTTTCTTTCTAATCTGGCTGGAGAAACTTCCCGATGGTTCTATGGTTAAGCCATCATCACTTGATGTTTCAACAGTTAAGCCCAGTTTATAAGTGTTTTTTGTTTTACCACTTTTTCCGGAATTAAATTTACCTGTATGGGTTGCTGATGCAGTTGCTTCAATACCAACTCCATTATAATAATTGTATTTAATACCAACTGAAATACTCTTGGACTGAAGGAATACCTTGGGATCAAGCCCAAATACTTCCTTAGCGAACGTTCCTGTCACGCCGAAGGTTCTATTCGCCCTTACATTAAATTCCTTAGTTATCGGATCCCCGTTAAAATCATCAGGTAGACCCCTGAGTCCGCGATTAATTACTCCCGGACTAATATTCCAGCCGAGACCAACCCAGCTTGCTTCCTGATCCATTGTTACTCCGCTATGGTAACTGATGTTTACCGGATAACCATCAATGTCAAGTAAGGGAATATTATAATTGAAGGCTCCGGTGAATGGGTCAACCATTTGTGTAGTGCTTACTGGCTCGAAACTTTCCACTTCCGGCTGGCTGGGTCCTCCTGTTAAAGCTAATATTTGCCTTGGCATAACAGCATCAAACAGGATAAGCTGAGCCATAAAAACAGCCAAAATCCGTTTGAAAGGACTCAATTTCACAAATGTTCTCTTCTTAAATTTCATGAAATTTTCAGCTTAGGTAAATGGCTTAAAATATTTTTATCGAATACGAATTTTAGAATTCCTTTTCCAAAAATCCTGTCATGAAAAATGATCACCTCATCGGAAGTGGTTTCCTTTTGCTTTGGAAATGCTATCTGAATACTTAGATAAGGCGTTGCATCAAACGCCCTCTCAAAATGCGCCATCGCGCAAGGAATAGTATCACCTCCCAGAACCATTTGAATATCCTTCTGAATCCCAAATGAAAAATATTTCACCCTTGTATCATATTCTGCGCCATCGTTTAAGTTTTGTTTTAAGAGTTCCCCTTGACCGCCTTCAGATTCAATTTTCAGATCAAAATAATTAAGATCGGAGTACCCGGAAAGTTTTTCCTTATAGGTATCTCCAGAGATAATATCGGACCTTTCCTCCTGGCAGATCAGGTAATCAGACGGCTGACATAGAACTGAAAAAATCATATTGTCAATTTTCTTTGTTCTAAAAAGGCCACTTTCTGGGTTCTTTACCCAGGAAACATATCCGGAAGGGGAGAGTTCTTCTTTGCCTGACATAGAGGCCACTGCACTTGTTTCTCCGGTTTGAACAGCCTTTTTCCTGTCCCCTGCGATCTGACAGGAGACCATAAGCGTAGTGGCGTACAAAAATCCTATGTAAAATGCCTTCTTCATTTTTCCTTACCAGAATATTTTAAATTGATATATTCTAAAACGGGTTTGGTGATATTTTCCGCGTCTCTGGCATACATCAGAGTTCCATTTTTGTCATTTCCGAATATATACACATACCCGTTCTGATCTCCATAGTCGTGCACATACTGGTTTAACTGGGCAATGATTTCTTTATCGTACTCTTTGCTTAAATTGTGCATATCCTCTTCAGCCTTTTGCTTGCGCTTATACAGTTCCTCCCTCTTCTGCTCAAATTTCATCACTTCCTGTTTTTCAGGTGTTTTCTCCTTATCCAGTCTCCCCGCAATAATCTGAAGCTCAAACTGAAGACTGTCCAGGATTTTATCACTCACAGCCTTTGTCTTTTCATATTTCTTCTGCATCTCTTTTTTCATCTGAAAGGAGTCAAATACCTCCTCTATGACCACATAACCGGTTTTCTGTTTTCCACTGCATCCCTGAAGCAGAGCACCTGCTGAAGTGAAAAGAAATAAAATAATCCCCGCCTTTAGGATAAGTTTTCTACTCCACATAAAATTTCAGCATGAACGTTTCCTTCTTTTCATTCTTCACTTCCAAAAAATAATATCCCTTCTTTAGTTTGAACTGGCTTAAATCAATCTCATACTGATTATCTCCATGCGTTTTTATATTGTACTGCTCTTGTCCGGGGGATTTTTCATTCTTTGCATTTGGTCTTAAAATTTTCATCTTTGGGTCATAGATAACACTGGATAAACCAGCCCCTGCCTGATACCTCTCTTCAAACCGGAAATAAATCTTTTCGTTTTTAGACAGATAATATCCTGCGTCGAGCTTCGTTTTAAGCATAGCATATTTATTATCATTAGAACTTAAAGGCGGGCGAAGAACAAAATCCCAGGCTTCCGTTTTATTTACAATCACTTCATTACTTATTTTCTGCACCTGCCAGCCATAACGCTCTCCAACCACTAGTGAGGGGGCATCATAGGGATACTGCACCTCGTGCCGCAACAGGCTGTTTTTCATAAAGACTGGTGTATTGGTCATTACCCCGGATTCGGCACTCTGACCCGGATTAAGTTTTACAACCACCATGCGGTAAAAGTCCCCCGTTGAGCCAATGTTGAATGGATCGCTATGGCTCCAAGATAAAAGCGGCATTGGAGAGTCAATGGTATCATGATCTGCCGGGAAAACAAGGAAAAGAAATGCGGTATTCTCACTTTCCACATCTTCACACAACTGGTCGCCGGAAGCGTCGTGTGAAAAAAGTTTAATGGTCCAGCAGGCGTGGTATTTTCCGGAAGGGAGCGTATGAAAAGTTTTAATATGCGTGCTGACCTCATTATTTCCATACTGGGCCGACCCGATAGAAATATTCATGCCAAGCGAATTGAGCCCTTTTTTAAGGATAAAGGTGTTTGTCGTTACTTTCAGTAACGAAGTATTATCGGCTCCGAAAATATCCGCTTCCAAAACTGCCTGCACATCTCCAAAAGTATTCATCACATTCACCTGGCAAAGAGAACCGGGAGTAATATTGAAACTATTTACACTGGTGCTTAGGATGCTGACCTGGCTCAGGGACCAGAGCGGCAAAAGTATCACCAAAAGATAAGTAAGACTAAAACGTTTCATCCCTTAAAGTATTTAAACTCTGTTTTACCAGTTATAAATAATTTTTCCACTACAGTAATACGGAAACTGCTGCACCTGTTGCAATCCAAGACTATTATAAAAATCTCCGATAACCAGTTTTTCAAAGCTTCCCTCAATGCTGAAATGCTTAATAAGGGGAATATGTGCCCGGACCATATATCCATACTGCCAGTTTAAAAGATCATTGTG
>JBIOHE010000022.1:0-23496 GCA_044448725.1 Sphingobacteriales bacterium
CGCCTGCTTCTTTCAGATTCGCAGTCGCCCGCGACACCCTTGCTCTTGGCTAATACTTCCTACTGTAAAGGCGTATTCGGGACTTTCACCCTATAGCGCATATCCATGCCTGGCACACAAGCGGTAACCCCTACGGGGCAGAGGTTTTTCTCACATCGAACCAAGGTTAATAAAAGCCGGCTTTCGTAGCCGCGCTAAACATTTTTTAGAAAAATATAGAAAGAATACTTAACTATGCCAATATATTGTTAACATTGGGGTGCTATGATCATTGAACCTAAAATCCGTGGCTTTATTTGTTTAACGGCGCATCCCGACGGGTGCGGGCAGAATGTAATAAACCAGATCGGTTACGTTAAATCAAAAAAAAGCATCGATGGTGCTAAAAAAATACTTGTAATAGGGGCCTCTACGGGTTTCGGCCTGGCCTCGCGCATTACCGGCGCATTTGCATCAGGCGCTGCCACTATAGGGGTTTACTTTGAAAAACCGCCTGCCGAAGGTAAAACAGCCTCCGCCGGTTGGTATAATACCGCCGCTTTTGAGCAGCAGGCCCATGAGGCTGGTTTATACGCCAAAAGCATTAACGGGGATGCTTTTTCGGCCGATGTTAAACAGAAAACCATCGACCTTATAAAAGCCGACCTCGGGCAGGTTGACCTGGTTATTTACAGCCTGGCCTCGCCCCGCAGAACCAATCCGCAAACAGGGGTTATCCATAATTCGGTAATTAAGCCTATCGACGGCGTTTTTAGTGATAAAACTGTCGATTTTCATACCGGTATAGTTACAGATATTGCCATCAATCCGGCAACAGCCGATGAAATAACAAATACCGTGGCCGTAATGGGCGGCGAAGACTGGGCGCTGTGGATTGACGCCCTGACCGCCGCCGGCGTATTAGCCGATGGCACGGTAACTATCGCATATTCCTACATCGGCCCCTCGCTTACCGAAAAAGTTTACCGAAAAGGCACTATCGGGATGGCCAAAAATCACCTGGAGGCATCTGCAAAACTTATTAATGAAAAGCTGAAGGCTATAAACGGCAAAGCTTTAATATCTGTAAACAAGGCCCTGGTAACCCAGTCCAGCTCGGCTATCCCGGTTATTCCTTTGTATATTTCGTTATTGTATAAGGTAATGAAAGAAAAAGGGCTGCACGAAGGCTGCATTGAACAGATGCAGCGCATGTTTGAAGACCGTTTATATACCGGCGGGGAAATCCCAACCGATGGTGAAGGAAGGATACGTGTGGATGACTGGGAAATGCGCGACGATGTGCAGGCGGAGGTTGCAAATTTATGGAAGCAGGCTGATACCGAAAGCCTGATTGAGATAGGGGACCTGCAGGGTTACAGGACAGATTTCCTGAACCTGTTTGGTTTTGAAATTCCCGGCGTAAATTATGACGAAGATATTAGCGAACTGGTTTTAATTCCCGGCCTGGTTGAGTAGTCATTAGTCATTTGCTTCGCGTCATTGGTCATTGGTCATTTGCTTCGCGTCATTAGTCATTGGTTTGTAGTGAATCGATGCCATTCGTTCACCACTGACCAATGACTAATGACCCCTTCAATTTATAAACATTCTAAATATACCTGTATGACAAAGGCTTGACAGTGCTTCATATTAATCCTGTTATTTTTGTCGGGTCAAATTTTAAAATAACTTTGAAGTATCTAAAGGTAATCGCTTTTACGCACAAACAGATTGAGCTGAAGGAATTAGGGAGGTTGGTGATTTGTCAGGAAAATCTGAATGATAAACTGCACAATTTAAAAAAACAGTTTGGCATAGCGGAGATATTTTACTTAGCTACCTGCAACCGCGTTGAGTTTGTGATGATAACGCCAAAGGTTGTTGATAAGGAATTTGCAAAACAATTTATCAGTGCCTTAAATATGGGCCTTTGCCCTGTTTCGGCCTGCGCCTTTTTAGAAGCTGCTTCCATTTACGAAGACAGCGATGCCCTCGAACATTTGCTCCGCACTTCCTGCTCGCTCGAAAGCCTTATTGTTGGCGAAAAGGAGATACTTGCCCAGCTGCGTAAAGCCTACGAAAACTGCAAAGAAGCAGGCCTTACCGGCGATGGTTTGCGCATGTTTATGAACTGCATTGTAAAAACAGCCAAAGAGGTTTATACCAATACCAATATCTCAAAAAACCCAATTTCGGTGGTTTCACTGGCTTACCGCAAGCTTAACGACCTTAAATTGTGTACCAACGCCCGTATCCTCATCATAGGCGCAGGCGAAACAAACAGGAATATTTCAAAATACCTGCAAAAGCACAAATACTCCAACTTCGCGGTTTTTAACCGCACCCTTTCAAAAGCGAAGGAGCTGGCTGCCGATTTAAACGGGGAAGCTTTTACGCTCGATGCTTTAAAAGATTATAACAAAGGTTTTGATGTAATTATCACCTGCACATCGGCAGTTGAACCGATTATTACCCCCGAAATTTATACCACGCTGCTAAATGGCGATACCGGCCGTAAAACCATTGTCGATCTGGCTATCCCGAATGATACCGCCCCCGAAGTGCTGAAGAATTTCCCGGTAAGTTTTATAGAAGTACACTCCTTAAACGAAGTTGCCAAAAGAAATTTGCAGGAACGCTACGAAGAGCTTAGTCATGCCGAGCGCATCATCAGCGAAAATATGGCAGCCTTTATACTGGAGCTGAAACAACGCCGCATTGAGCTGGCCATGCGCCAGGTACCCGAAAAGATAAAAGAAATCCGCAACACCGCCATCAATTCGGTTTTCGCCGAAGAAGTGCAGGGAATGGACCAGCAATCGCGCGATATACTCGAAAAAGTGATCAATTATATGGAGAAAAAATATATCAGCGTACCCATGATCATGGCGAAGGATATATTGATCAATAATTGATAGCTCTCTGAACCAGAATTTGTCGAATTAATGAATTAATGGAATTTTAAAGCCGAAATCCCGCCAATTCTTGTCCGTCCGTTTGCAAGTACCGTACCTCCCAAACGGACGGACAAAACCATCAGCTACTTTCCTTCTTGTTCCCGCCTTTGTTGGTTTTATCCGCAACAAAGGCAAAAATAACGACCTGTCATCCTAAGCGCGGCGAAGGATTTTCTCCACCATGTAGTGGCCGACATGCATAGTTCGCTATGCCTATCGCAGAAGATCCTTCGCTGCGCTGCCAATGGATGACAAAAGAAGAAAGCAGGCCCGGGTGCGTACCATTACTGACAAAACAGTGTCAGCATTTTTATCATTACCACCCTTTACCTTTGTATTAAACATCATCCCCGCCAAATCTTGTCCGTCCGTTCGGAAGTACCATACCCCCCCGGGCGGACGGACAAAACCAACCAGATAACCTGCATATTCTTCTTGTTGCAAAGAAGAACATAACCCTTAAGGAAGAGGTTAAGGGGGAGTATTTTAAATTTTTCAATTTAACACCTACTATGCGAATGATGTATTTTATCGGCTGATAGTAACCTTGCCAAGCTCCCTTATCAGGTGATTGTTTTGTTTGAACCTTGATGGGTGAGGGCTTCGCCGTCTTTAGGATATCCATGATTAAAACAACCCAATGACTATATCCGCCATTTGGTTATTCATTAAACAAATAAAAAGTTTTGTCATTGCGAGTAGCCACCAGAGCCAACCCTGGAAAAAACAGTAATGACGTTGCTAAAAGTAAGTTGATAATCAGCAACCTAAAACACATCAATATAAGCGCGGGCTGTCATTCTTCCAATTGATAATCAACAACTTGTAAATATATCATTGTAAGTGAGGCACGAACGAAGCAATCGCGAACTATACAGGGCGACCTATGCATAGCTGTTATGCAATAATTGCCATTGCGCTCCCGCCTGATCTTGTCCGTCCGTTTGGGAGTACCGTACCCTCCAAACGGACGGACAAATCTTGCCCAACCTATCCAAAGGACAGGAAAATAGCTTTTAAACGCGATTTCCCCGATCCAAAAAATGATCGCCGGTTACTTTAATAATTTACACTAATTAGTAACCGTCAGATCAATAGAGAAAGACGAGGGGAACGTTAACCCGCCTGGCGTTGAAGGAGAATCCTGAATTTTAACGGTGGCTTTAATTTTTTTGCTCACCGTAGCTCCGGTGACCCAGCAAGTGGCTTTATCAAATTTCTGTTCGATTGTTTCCGTTCCGCTTACCTGTTCATACCGCATCATTAACCCGTTAACCGGTTTATATTCCCCATTATTGTCATTCGCGGATATAACGGCGTCGCCATGAATTGTATAAGTATTGGCCTGCTGATCTTTCAGCGAATAGGTAGTCAGCGTTTTACAGGACAGGATTGATTCCAGGCTGCTGCTGTTTTGCCATAATTCGCCGATCTTAACGCTATGGCCCGGAAATATTATAAATGCATCCTGCAAATTAGTTTTGATAGCTTTTTCTCCAAAAGACTGCTGCATCTGGCTTTTAAACTGCGTCTTCTGCGCATCGGTAAGCTGCGGCATTGCTTTGAACATACCCGCGTAAATATTGTCCACGTTTTTTACTTCGAGCACTTTAGCGCTTTTAGTGATAACAACGGTAAAAGGCACGTTGAGCATGGCAGCAAACATTTTTGAAGCCGGGTTTGAACTTAAACTGTCATCCGAACTGAAGCTCATTGTTTTGCCGCCAATTTCCATGCGCATACCCAGCTTTTTATATTTTACTTCCAGCACGTAAACACTGTCGTGTACCGCTGTTACTTTATGCGATAAAGTACCGTTGAGGGTGGTTGTGATGATTTGTTGCTGGCCGGGCAGGTCCTGAACAATGGTCACCTTTCCATTTGTAGTGAGGTAGTAGGTGCTGTCCTGCTTTAAATTCAGGGCCAGGTTAATCTTTTGAGCAAAACCGCACAGGCTTGCAAACAGTAGTGATAAGGTAAATATTTTCTTCATTAAAACAGGTTATTTATTGGCGGTAAAGATGCCCAAAGTTTCGTGGCTATACAATGCTGACGGAATAAATTTCTTTTTAAATGTTCATCCCTCCCCGCAGTTTGTGCCCCCGCAAACTGCTGATGATTGTCTGAATCAGAATTAGCAGAATTAAAGAATTTTCAAGATGCTGTTTTTTTATTCTGTGAATTCTAAAATTCTGTAAACGGCGCAGCCTTCTTGAACGCCATTGAAAACAAACAATAGGTGAAAAATTCTGATTCAGACAAAAAGCAAGGACACTTTACGGGATGTCCGCACCCATCCGCATCACCTTGTACTCAAAACCGGACGGACGGCTGGAGTAATTGTCTGAATCAGAATTAGCAGAATTAAAGAATTTTCAAGATGCTGTTTTATTCTGTAAATTCTGATTCAGACAAAAACATCGCGCAAAGCCATGTTCGCTATATTCCCAATCAAATTGTCGCCTTTACCCTTTCTGCTTTCACCTTTCCCCTCAATTATCCCCAATTATTCCTTAAATCATTCGGTTAAAAAGTTAAATTTGCGCTTGCAAATAATTAAGCCCATTGGATAGAACATTGATTATCGGAACCCGCGGCAGCGACCTGGCGCTTTGGCAGGCACATTTTGTACAGGATAGCCTTGCTGCTATCGGCATTACAGCTGAATTAAAGATTATAAAAACACAGGGCGATAAGATCCTTCATCTAAGCCTCGATAAGTTAGAGGGTAAAGGCTTTTTTACCAAAGAACTTGAAGAAGAATTATTGGCAGGGACTATAGACCTCGCTGTACATTCGCACAAGGACCTGCCGACTGAAAATCCTCCGGGACTCATCATCGCAGCGGTTTCGGAACGGGAAGACCCGTCGGAACTGCTGCTGATCCTGAAAGATTGCGTTGATGTTCACCAGAAGCTGTCGGTAAAATATGGCGGCATTGTGGGCACCTCGTCTAACAGGCGTAAAGCCCAGTTGCTGGCTTACCGCCCCGATCTCGATATAATCGACCTGCGCGGTAATGTACCTACCCGCGTTAATAAACTTCGTAACGAAAATTACGATGCTATTATGCTGGCCAAAGCAGGCGTTAGCCGTTTGGGTTTGGATCTGAGTGATTTCCATATTGAAGAATTAACGCCGGCCGAGCTGGTGCCGGCCCCTGCACAGGGCGCACTGGCCATACAGATCCGCGAAAGCGATGGTGAATTATTGAACCTGTTACAGCCCTTAAACCACCCCGAAGTAGCTCACGAACTGGCTGTTGAGCGTACTGTGCTTAAACTTTTTGGCGGCGGCTGTCATTTACCGTTAGGCTGCTATTGCCGTAAAGATGGCGATATGTACCAGGTATTTACATCAAAAGCAGACGAAGGCGGTGATTTCCCCGACAGGTTGTTTACAGAGGCGGCCACCACCGAAGGATTACCTGAAAAGATAGTTTCCTGTTTTGATAAGGACCGTCAGTTCCCTCAAAAAGTATTCATATCACGTAACCTTCCCGAAACAAGCTATTTCCGCAGGGCATTGGAAAAACACGGTATCGAAATTGAAGCACGCTCGCTCATCCGCACTGTGCCGGTAATAATGGTGCTCGATCATTACATATTAAAACATATCGACTGGGTGTTTTTTAGCAGTAAAAACGCCGTTGAGTACTTTTTTAACCTGGAGCCGCTGTTGCCAAAGAAAACAAAATTTGGTGTGATGGGCAGCGGGTCGGAAGATATGCTGCGCCGTAAAGGCCATTTTGCCGATTACATTGGCGGCGACATTGATCCCGCCGAAGTTGCAGCAGAATTTGCCAAACTGGCCAACGGAACAACAGTATTGTTCCCGTCTGCCGAAAACTCCCTGCGGAGCATACAGCAGGTTTTATCGGCCGATACAAAGATCATCGACCTGCCTGTATATGAAACCATACTGGAAGAAGGTGTGGAAGAAAGCAGCGCCGGGGTATTGGTATTTACCAGCCCTTCAAATGCTGAAGCATATTTTGCCGGCAATTTGTTACAGGCCCATCAGCAGGTAATAGCCATAGGCAAATCAACCGGTAAAAAGCTGGATGAATTAAATGTAAAATATTCCCTGCCCCACTCGCCCGATGAAACCGGGCTTGCAGAAGCCGTATTTGGTTTATAGGTTCAATAGTTCATTGGTTCATTAGTAGCGCTTGTATAAGGTTATTTCGTTTAATTGAATAACCCACCAATGAACCAATGAACTAATGAACTAATGAACTAATGAACGTTACTTATACGTTATCACCAACCTCGGGTGCCTTGTGGCATCGGAATAATAGCTTGAGCAGAATATCCTGCTGGTATAAGCCACTTCATTTTTTAGCTGTAACAAAAAGCCATAGTTGGCGCCTGAGCTTACCATAGGGGCAATAAGGCCTTTAACATCTGCGTTAACGTTCAGGAACGGTTGGGTTGTGGTTGGAATAGTAACCTGGTTAGCAGTAAGGCCAGCCGGCTGGTTAAACCATGTTACCGTTGAAGGATCCCAATTGGCAGCTACTTGCTGGATCAATACAGAATTATCAGTTCCATAATTGGCATGTATCAAATCACCGTTCAATGGAATTGTATCCGAATATAACTGAAGACTGGCGCTGAGAATTGTCGCACTGGCGGGGATGCTGCTCAGGTCAAATTTCAACAGGTTCCTGATAGTGACAGGTAAGGAACTTTTGGTCCAGGCACTAAGCGGCTCCTCAATGGAGGTATGATTACTATAGTCGGCCCCGTTCCAGATCCCAACATTTGTCTCACCGGGATTACTTGCCGGCTGTAAGGTGAGCGTCACCGATACCGCCGGTTTAACAATTACCGAAAAATCGGCCAGGCCGGTGAGCCCGTTATTGTCTATCACCTCAAACTGAAACTTATAGGTTCCGGTTACAAACCCGTTAAAAGTTGCGGTAGCCGCGCTTTGATTTGTTATTAATGCTTCTGATGGCCCTGAAACTTGAGTCCACAGATAACCGACGATGTGCCCTGTGGCGTCAGTCCCTGAACCTGTTAAGGCAAGATTATTACCCGGCGCGTTGATTGTTGTATCAGCCGGTGCTTTGGCTACAGGTATCGAATCTTTGGTCGATTTGGGTATTGGAGGATCAATATCAGTTTGTTTCTGGCAACCGTTAATAACCAGGAAGGTCATCAATGCGAATATTGGCGCGATAAGGTATTTTTTCATTGTGATGCAATTTCCCATAAAATTAAAAAAATGTTTTCGACACCAGCAAAAGCGACAAGTTTTTTACAAAAAAAATCATTCGTATGACATTTTTTAATACCAAAACCATTTTTTGCCGCTTATCTTAAGGCATTAAGGTATCAGCACTGCTATAAATTGTTTTCCTTTATTAACTTTGTGACGCCTGTTCTTGCAGGGTATTTTGATCCTATAAAATGTTACAACGACCACGAAGAAACCGGAAAAGTGAAGTTATCCGCCAGATGGTGCAGGAAACCCATGTTAGTGCAGCAAATTTGATATTCCCGCTGTTTATTGTTGATGGAACTTTTCAAAAAACCGAGGTGTCGTCTATGCCCGGCATCTTCCGGTATTCTATTGATAACCTGCTGCGCGAAATCGAGAGCTGCTTAAAGCTGGGTTTAAATTCATTCGACCTGTTCCCCAATATTGATGAATCGTTAAAAGATAAATACGCAACCGAAAGCCACCGCGACCAGAGCCTGTATTTACGTGCTATCCGCGAGGTGAAAAAGAATTTCCCCGGGGCCTGTGTGATCACAGATGTAGCTATGGACCCCTACAGCAGCGACGGGCACGACGGCATTGTAGAAAATGGCGAAATTTTGAATGACGAAACGCTGGAGATTTTGGGCAAAATGGCGCTGGCCCATGCGCAATGCGGCGCAGATATTATTGCCCCTTCGGATATGATGGACGGGCGTGTGGGGTATATCCGCAAAGTACTTGACGAAAATAAGTTTACCAATGTGTCCATCATGTCGTACTCGGCAAAGTATGCCAGCGCATTTTACGGGCCGTTCAGGGATGCTTTAAATTCGGCGCCTAAATTCGGGGATAAAAAAACCTACCAGATGAACCCTGCCAACCAGCGCGAAGCTTTAATAGAAGCCAACCTGGATGAAGCGGAAGGCGCTGACTTTTTAATGGTAAAACCGGCCCTGCCGTACCTCGATATAATTAAATTAATAAAAGACAATACAGAGCTGCCGGTGGCAGCCTATAACGTAAGCGGCGAGTATGCCATGGTAAAAGCAGCTATTCAGCGTGGCTGGCTTAACGAGCAGCGCGCCATTACCGAAGTACTTACCAGCATACGCCGTGCAGGCGCCAGCGCGATACTAACCTATCATGCCAAAGAAGTGCTGGAGAATAAATGGCTTTAGAGAGCTGATGGCTCAAAGCTTAAAGCAGAAAGCCTGTAAAAGGCTGAAAGCTAAAAGGCGAAAGCTGAAGGCATTGAGGACAAAATGGAAATAAAACAATGAAAAGCTTTTAGCATTTTGCTTTCAGCTTTCCGCTATAAAAAAACAGGCTTTGAGCTTTATGCTTTCAGCTTTACGCTAAACAAAATGATAAATTCGTTTAAAAAAATGTTTTCAGTAGAATCGGAACCGGTAAACACCACCGGCAAACCGGATATTTGCAGGGAAAAATCTGCTGAACTGTACGAAAAAGCAAAAACCTATTTCCCGGGTGGGGTAAACTCGCCGGTAAGGGCGTTTAAATCGGTTTACGGTACGCCGCTTTTTATTGAAAAAGGCGATGGCAGCCAGTTGTGGGATGCCGACGGCAACCAGTTTATTGATTTTTGCTGCTCGTGGGGACCGCTGATCCTTGGGCATAACCACCCTAAGGTACGCGAAAAGGTGATTGAGGTGATGCAAAACGGCATGTCATTCGGGGCGCCTACCGCGCTTGAAAATGAACTGGCAGAGCTCATCCTAAAAAACAACAAGCTTATTGAAAAAATGCGTTTTGTTAGCTCCGGCACCGAAGCGGTGATGTCGGCTATCAGGCTGGCAAGGGGCTATACCAAACGCGACAAGATCTTAAAATTTGAAGGCTGCTACCACGGTCACAGCGATTCATTACTTGTAAAAGCAGGTTCGGGTCTGGTAACTTTTGGCGAAACCTCATCGGCAGGCGTGCCAAAATCATTTGCCGATGAAACCATTGTTGTCGCGCTGAACGATAAAAAAGCTATTGAAACCGCCTTTGATGAATTTAAAGGACAAATTGCTGCAATTATTATTGAGCCTGTACCGGCAAATAACGGTTTGCTGTTACAGGAAAAAGCATACCTGCAATTCCTCCGTGAAATTTGCACTAAAAACGGCACACTGCTGATTTTTGATGAGGTAATATCCGGTTTCCGGGTAGGTTTTGAAGGAGCGGCTGCTTATTACGATATAAAACCCGATATACTTACCTACGGCAAAATTATCGGCGGGGGCCTTCCTGTGGGCGCTTATGGGTCTTCTGTTGAGATTATGGCCCATGTATCGCCCGACGGCGGGGTGTACCAGGGCGGCACCTTATCGGGCAACCCGGTGGCTATGGCGGCGGGCATAGCGCAGCTAACCGAGCTGCTCCGCTCAAACTTTTACCGCGATCTGGATAAAAAGACAGAAGAATTTGTGTCGGCCATACAAAGATTTGCCACGGCCCGTAACTATAAATTCAAAGTATTCAGCATCGGATCAATTTTCTGGTTTGCTTTTACCGACCAGGAAGCTATCCGCCGGGCCGATGAAATTGATGCATCGGGCATGGAATTGTTTAAAAAATTGCACCGCGAATTATTGAACCGGGGTGTTTATCTTGGACCTTCAGGCTATGAGGTTGGCTTTATTTCATCTGCCCATACCAAAATAGATCTTGAAAAAGCAAAACGTGCTATATTTGATAGTTTGGAAGTGGTGTTTGAGAGGAAGTAATTCAGTTTGCAGTTTACAGTTGGCAGCTTGCGTTTAAAAGCTGTAACCCATTGCTGTACTGCCAACTGCAAATTGAGAACTGCAAACTGTAAATTGAAAACTGTAAACTGACATGAGAAGAACATTCATCATATTCTACGCACTCATCATTTATGCGCTAACTGAATTAGTTTGGTGGGGCTATCTGCTGGCTAAGCTCATGCCAAGCAGCCTGGGAATGATTATGGGTGAAGGGTCAATTTTCATTTTTGTTTTTTTTGTAGGCGCATACTGGTTGCACAAATCGATTATGAGGGAACGTAAGCTACAGGAACAAAAAAGAAATTTTCTGCTATCGGTAACACATGAACTCAAATCGCCACTGGCATCAATCAAAATACTGTTGCAAACCATCCAAAAAAGAGATCTTACCAAAGAGCAGACCCTTGATTTTATCGGGAAATCATTAATGGATATTGAGCGGTTGGATGATATGGTTGAGAACATGCTCTTAGCTTCAAAAATTGATAACCGGTCTTATACTTTTCCAAAAGCCAAATTCAATCTTTCGGTATTGGTTGACAGTATTGTAAACCGTTTGCAGCTCAGCAAGTGCGAAAGCAACCAGCAGATCATAGATGCTGAAATTGAGCCTAAAATTGAGATTACAGGCGATAAGTTTGCCTTAACATCGGTGGTTACCAACCTGATTGAAAATGCCATTAAATATTCCGGGCCATGTGAAACTGTCGGCGTAAAATTGTTCCAGAAGGATGGCAGGGTATTATTACAGGTGGCTGATCATGGCATTGGTATAGCCGACCAGGAGAAAAACCGGATCTTCGATAAGTTCTACAGGGTGGGCAGCGAGGATACCCGGAATACAAAAGGTACAGGTTTAGGTCTTTATATTGTAAAAGAAGTATTGGATAAGCACCAGGCAAGCATAAAAGTAAAAGATAACCGCCCTGCGGGTAGTATATTTGAAGTTGTTTTTGATTGAAGACACGAATTTCACGAATAAAGCGAATTTTCACAAATCTGCTTTGTTAATTTGATAATAATAATCAGTGTAATTCGAATTAACTCGTAAAATTAGTGCATTAATAAATTAATAAACCACATGCAAAACAAAAAAAGGATTCTGTTAGCCGAAGATGAAGAGCATCTTTTGGAAGCTATAAAACTTAACCTGGAGCTTGAAGGTTATAAGGTATCAACCGCTACTAACGGTAAAAAAGCCCTGCAGTTATTTAAAGAGGAACGTTTTAACCTGGTGATACTGGATGTTATGATGCCCGAAATTGATGGCTTTGTGGTTGCTGAAACTATCCGCCTGGAGAATTCGGAAGTGCCCATTATGTTTTTGACGGCCAAAAACACAAATGAAGATAAAATTTCGGGTTTAAAGAAAGGCGCAGATGATTACCTCACTAAACCGTTTAACCTGGAAGAATTGATACTGAGGGTAAATAATCTGGTTAAACGCAGCCTGAAGGGCGATGAACTTAAAGAGTTCAACAGCTACAAAATCGGCGATAAAACCATACATTTCAACTCTTTCGAACTGGTAAACGGCGATGGTTCCATTACGCCGCTCACCAAAAAAGAGACCATGCTGTTAAAATTGCTTATTGAACGCAGAAACGATGCCGTGTCGCGTGAGCAGATTTTAGAAACCGTATGGAATTATGATGTTTATCCGTCAACCCGCACCATTGATAATTTCATCCTCACCTTTCGTAAGTATTTTGAACCAGACCCCAAAAACCCGGTTTATTTTCACTCCATACGCGGTGTAGGTTATAAATTTACTGATAACCAGCGTTAATGTTTACCAATAAGATACGTTTATTCATTGGCACCATCTTTTTGCTATCGCTGACGATTTTGGTCAACCTGCGCCTTTATGAGTTTGCCTCCGTTGCATTAATGTTCATCATTTTGCTTGCCTGGGATTATTTCAGGTCGGGAACGCTTGTTGTGGCAGCAAGATACTTTCACCATAAAGAATATGACCGGGCCGAGCGTGCCTTGCAGGAAATATTTAAACCGGAATGGCTCAGGAAAAACCGCCGGGGCTATTACGAGTACCTGATGGGGGGCATTTGCCTGCAAAAACAGGAATTTGAAGACGCCGGGAAACATTACGAAATTGCGGCCCAATACCCTTTACGCTCGGTTAACGATCACGTAGCTGCGCTGGTACATGTGGCCAATATCAGTATAAGGCAGGGTAATTACAACAAGGCAGAAGCTTATTTACAGCTTACTGAAAAACACCAGGAAAAAATAAACGCCAAAATGAAGGATGTAATTAGCCGCCTTCACGAGGAAATAAAGAAACACAAAAAATAGAATCAGGAGCCAGGAATCAAGAATCAAGATAAATAAATCCTGGTTCTTGGTTCTTGATTCTTGATTCTCCATAACTATATGAGAAATTCGTTATTAATTAAAGCCGCATTTTCGGAGAATACAGATCGCCCGCCGGTATGGATGATGCGCCAGGCAGGCAGGTTTATGAAAGAATACTGGGACATAAAAAACAAATATTCTTTCCTTGAAATGTGCAAAACCCCCGAAATAGCCGCCGATGTTACCATGCTGCCGGTTGATTTGGTAGGGGTTGATGCCGCCATTTTATTTTCGGACATACTGGTTACTGCCGAAGCCATGGGCGGCGATTTAAGTTTTAACCAGGGCGTGGGCCCCAAATTCGCCAACCCGGTACGCACCAAAGCTGATATTGACAAACTGGATACCGGGGTAGTGCATAAACTGCAATATGTGGCCGATGCCGTTAAAGTTATTCAGCAAAGACTGAATGGCCGTGTTCCGCTCATTGGTTTTGCAGGGGCGCCTTTTACGGTGATGAGCTATCTGGTTGAGGGCGGATCGTCAAAAGATTTTAAGCAGACCAAGCTGATGCTCCACAACGAGCCTGAACTGGCACATCAGCTGTTATCAAAAATAGCGACCGTAACTGCGGATTATCTGAACCTGCAAATTGCCGCAGGGGTAAATGCCGTACAAATATTCGACAGCTGGGCACAGGCCCTTGCCTGGGACGATTACAAAGAATTTTCGCACAGGTATATTTGTGAGATCATCAGCAAACTGAACCGGAAAGATATTCCCGTTATATCATTTTGCAAAGGAAGTTCTGTTTTTGCTCCTTTAATGGCGGAGGCCAAACCTGATGTAATCTCTATCGACTGGAATGCTGACCTTTTAGACATTAAAAAACGTCTGCCAGCCAGCATCGCGGTTCAGGGTAACCTCGACCCGCACATTTTATATGCCGATAAAAAGGTGATAAAGGAAAGGATTTACCGTCTTTTCGACCGCATGAAGGATGAAAAAGGATTTATTTTTAACTTAGGCCACGGCATTATGCCCGATATACCGTTTGATAATGTGAAGTACGCGGTGGATATTATAAAAGAATGGAAAAATACGAATTTCGCGAATTAGGGCGAATTTTCACCAATCTTCTTTTATAATTGAGGCGCGTTAGTTTGTGTAGTTCGTGAAAATTGTTGTATAAATTCAATTCCTGAAATTCGAATAAATTAGTGAAAATTAGTGTATAATTATATTTTAGCCATACATATCATCTTTGTAGTCTGCTGGTTTGCAGGGCTATTTTACATGGTGCGCCTGTTTATTTACCATACCGAGGCGCAGGAAAAACCCGAACCCGACCGTAAAATCCTATCGGACCAATTTGAATTGATGGAGCGAAAGCTTTGGTATATTATTACCGTGCCCTCCATGTTTCTTGTTTTAGCAGCGGGTATAACCATGCTTATCCTGTTACCGGCCTGGTTAAAGCAACCCTGGATGCAAATTAAATTGGGATTTGTTGCCGGGCTGCTGGTTTACCATTTTATCTGCCAGAATAAAATGAAGCAAATGGCTAAAGGGATCTTTAAATGGACCTCAACCCAATTGCGGATCTGGAATGAGGTGTCCACAATTTTGCTGTTCGCGATAGTTTTTCTTGTGGTGCTGAAAGATGCTATTGGCTGGATCTTTGGTGTTGCCGGGATAGTACTTTTATCAGTACTATTGATGGCGGGGGTGAAGATTTATAAATATTATCGAACCAAAAAATAAGGTGCTAACATAGATTGCAAGGTGGCAAACCGGTAATAGTTGCGATAACCGGGAAATTTGGATTTGATCAGCGTCAACAACTCACCCAATCAACCCACTCAAATTCACCTTTTTTTATGGAATATTTTAACACCTGAATTTATCCATAGATTTCTTCCAACGCTGCCTCAATGCCAGGAAATTTAAACTTAAACCCGGCATTTTCAATCTTTTGTGCCGATACTTTTGTGCTGCCCAATACAATGACGCTCATTTCGCCCAATAATAGCTTTAATAAAAATGCGGGTACATTGGGCAGCCAAAGGGGTTTATGCAATTGTTTGGCGATGGCTATGGTAAGCTGCTTATTGGTAACCGGGTTTGGAGCCGCCATATTATAAACCCCGGCAAGACTTTCATTTTCTATACCAAAAAGGTACATATCCACTGCATCCCGCCAGTGTATCCAGGGGATCCATTGTTTCCCGCTACCCAAAGGCGAACCGGCGAAATATCTTACAGGCATAGCCATTTTTGCCAGCGCGCCGCCCCTGTCAAGCACCACCCCGGTGCGGAATTTTACAATACGCAGATCAAGGCCCCTGCCTTCATCAACAGCAGCTTCCCAGGCTAAACAGCAGTTCGCCATAAAGTCGTCTGACGGGGCGCTGCCTTCCGTCATCAGTTCGTTGCCCCTGTTGCTGTAGTAACCAATGGCGGAGGCCGAAATAACCGTATTTACCCGGTTGCTCCTGCTCCTGAGCAGATCATAGATTAGCGCTATGGATTTTGTGCGGCTATTGATGAGTTCATTTTTCCTTTCTGCTGTCCAGGGTTTATCGGCAATTCCGGCGCCTGCCAGGTGTACAATTGTATCAACGCCGTCGATACAACGTTCGTCTATCTCACCCTTGTCAATATCCCAAAGGTAAGTTGTCACCCGCGCATCTGTAGCGGTTGAACGGCTTAAATGGCTCACCCGGTAACCCTTTTCAAGCAATTTTTCGGTCAGGCGCCTGCCGATGAGGCCCGTGCCACCCGTTAGAAGGATGTGTTTGTTTGTTGGGAGTTCATGGTTCATAGATCATGGGAAAGTCCATGGTCGATGGTCCATAGACCATGGCAGATTTGGTTATTTTTTTTCATCCATAAAAACCATGGTCTATGGACCATCGACTATGGACTAAACTAAACATTAACATTATCAAGCACAACAACCCGGCTGCATAATGGTTTGGCCACATTTTCGGCGAAAAGCACATGGGTTGGGTCAACCTGGTAAGCTTCCTGCGCTTCGGGGCTATCGAACAAAAGTAACAAAGAAACATCGTACGAGCGGTCAACCACATCACGAAAAGTTTCGGCAGGTACGCCAATATGTATATCCCGGATATGTGTTATTGGTAGCAGTGTTTGCAGTCCGTCAATTAATTGCTGCTTGTCGGCTTTATTTTTAAGCCAGAAATGAACGTGGTGTACAAAAGTGTTTTTGAGGAGCATAGTTTTGCGTCTTTATTTGTCTAAAATGGGAATTCTTAATTAAAGATTTATCAACTTTTAAAAAGTTGATAAATCTTTAATGCAATTAATCAGCCTGATCGGAGAAAATCAACCAGAAATACAATAAAAAGAGCTGAGTAAAGGGATAAAATCTGAACAAATGCTTCAACACAAATGTAACCGTTGTAAATAATTAAGGATTGATTTTTGAAGACTTTGCAAAAGAGGTAATATTCCTGTTTTTTAAAGATAATTTAGCACCTGGAATTTAAATGAGGCAACACCTCAATGTTAGCACGTTGTCAAATATTAATGCAAAACGTGCGAAAAGTGTAAAATTATTGCAAATTTGCTGACTGCAATTCAAAACCGGCTGTTTAAAATGAGTGAAAGAACAATATTGGTATGGTTTAGAAACGATTTACGTATCCGTGATAATGAAATATTGGTTGAAGCAATACGAAAAGCAGACAAAGTATTACCCGTTTATTGTTTTGACCCCTTTTATTTCAGGAAAAATCCTTCCGGTAACTCAAAAACGGGAAATTTACGGGCGCGTTTTCTGCTGGAGTCGGTTGCCGACCTTCGCAAAAACCTGCGGCATATAGGCGGAGAATTGATCATCCGTACTGGCAACCCGGCCATCATATTACCACAACTTGCCGAACAATATCATGTGAATGAGGTGTATCATCACCGCGAAGTGGCGCACGAAGAAACAGACATTTCCGAGCAGGTTGAAACGGCCCTCTGGAAAATCAAACTGAATTTAAAACATTTCATTGGTCATACCCTTTATCATAAAGAGGACCTGCCATTCCCTATAAAGGATATACCGGATAGTTTTGCTGTTTTTAAAAAGAAAGTGGAACGCGACAGTAATGTGCGCTTATGCGTCGGCACACCCGAATCTATGAAAATACCCGTAATCCCCGATGCAGGAAAATTGCCTGCTTTACAGGAACTCGGGCTTGATTTACCGGTTGACGACCCGCGATCCGCCTATATTTTTACAGGAGGGGAAAGTATTGCATCAGATCAGCTGAAACAATATTTTTTAAATATCGATCAGCTGCATAAAACCAAAAACACCCGAAATTCAGGGTCTATTGATCATACATCAAAACTTTCCCCATGGATAACCCTGGGCTGTATCTCATTGAGGCAGGTTTATTGGGAGGTTATTAAGCACCAGGATTCAAACAGCAATTATACGAATGCGTTATTATTAGACCTGCTATGGCGCGATTATTTCAGGTTTATGTTTAAAAAACATGGGCAAAAATTTATCGCGGCTAAAAAAGACAATGTTAAAGCTCCGACTGTTGTCACCGACCACGATATTCCTTTTGAGAACTGGAAAAATGGCGAAACCGGGGCGCCCCTGGTTGACGCGATTATGCACGAGCTGAATGCTACCGGATATATCAGTAACCACAGCAGGCAAATTACGGCCGGATATTTAATTAATGACCTGAAGATTGACTGGAAAAAAGGCGCTGCCTATTTTGAGGAGAAACTGATTGATTATTCGCCGGCGAGTAACTGGGGCAACTGGGCCTTCGTCGCCGGTATTAATGACGCCCGTGAGAGCCGGTATGCCATCGCTTCAAAACCGGCGGATGAACTGGAAACGAAAAGCGATTATATCGACAGTTGGCATCCCGTTGTCAGGATAAGCTGATCGCAATGATTATTTTACTGGTTAACGTCAACAAGAGCCTGTAATGTAACTTTTTGCTTGAATTCGCGTCATAACACTTGTTATGAACCCATTCGAGCAATATACACTGATCATCGGTATCCTCGCTATTCTTTTCGAGGGAATAGCTTATGTACGGGGGATTCTGCGGAAACTTTTTAATTAAGGTTACCTGCATTATCGGTTGTACAACAACATAAATTCCATCACCTTTCACAGTAATTTGACGATTTTTTTAACTCCAAAATCCGGTTACATTTTTTCAAATTATCACTTTGCGTAATATTTGCGGGCGGGTTAAGTTTTATTAATAATTTATAAGGTTTCTAAACTGATATACGTATTTTTGCACCGTTTTACAAGATTGGTTTCTCATGGATCGTCTCAATTATATTAATAGCGGAAACGCTGCGTACATAAATTCATTATACGAAGCATACCAGCAAGACCCGGAATCTGTTGACTTTGGATGGCAAAAATTTTTTGAAGGGTTTGATTTCGGCAAAGGTACACAGGCTACCGCTCCGTTAATCGCTGAAACAAATGAGCACTTTTTAAAAGAGATCAAAGTCCTCAACATGATTGATGGTTACCGTTCGCGCGGGCACCTGTTTACAAAAACAAACCCGGTGCGCGAAAGGCGCAAATACTTCCCCGGTAAGGAACTGGAAACATTCGGGTTTACCGATGCTGATCTGGATACTGTTTTTAATGCCGGTGTTGAACTTGGCCTCGGCCCTGCAACCCTGCACGATATCCGGGCTTTGCTCGAAGAAACCTATTGCGAATCTATCGGCGCCGAATACAGGTATATCCGCAATCCCATAAAAATAAAGTGGTTTGAAAACCGCATGGAAAGCAAACGCAATACCCCTTCCTTTTCGCTGGAAGAGAAAAAGCTGATGCTGAATAAGCTGAACGAAGCCGTTGTTTTTGAAAACTTTTTAGGGACAAAATTTTTAGGCCAGAAGCGGTTCTCCCTCGAAGGGGCCGAAGCATTGGTTCCGGCGCTCGATTCGGTAATTCAGAATGGGTCTGAGTTGGGTATCGAAGAGTTCATCATTGGAATGGCCCACCGCGGCAGGCTCAATGTGCTCACAAACATTATGGAAAAACCTTACAAAGAGGTTTTCTCGGAGTTTGAAGGTAAAAATTTCGACGAAGAAACACCTTTTGGCGGCGATGTGAAATACCACCTGGGCTACTCAACCGATATTGTGACTACCGGCGGCAAAAGCGTGCATTTAAGCCTTTGTCCAAACCCTTCGCACCTGGAAGCGGTTGACCCTGTTGTTGAAGGTTTAACCCGTTCAAAAATCGAATTCAAATACAATGGCGATCATTCAAAAATTGCCCCTATTTTAATTCATGGCGATGCATCCATAGCAGGCCAGGGTATAGTTTATGAAGTTTTACAGATGGAAAAGCTGGATGGTTACCGTACAGGGGGCACCATCCATATTGTAATAAATAACCAGATAGGTTTTACCACCAATTATAAAGACGCCCGTTCAAGCACCTACTGTACCGATGTCGCGAAAGTAGTATTATCGCCTGTTTTTCACGTAAATGGCGATGATGTAGAGGCTTTGGCTTATGTGGTAAACCTGGCAATGGAGTACCGCCAGGTATTTCATGAAGATGTGTTTATTGACATTTTATGTTACCGCAGGTACGGCCATAATGAGGCTGATGAGCCAAAATTCACTCAGCCTTTGTTGTACAAGGCCATTGAGGAACATCCAAACCCGCTCGAAATTTACAAGAAAAAGCTACAGGACGAAGGCAGCGTAACCGAAAGTTTTGCTGCTGAACTGGAGAAAAGTTTCCGTAACCTGTTGCAGGAAAAACTTAATGAATCGAAGGCCGAAGACAGGATCACCGACACCATCCAGATGTTTGAAGGTGTTTGGCAGGGTCTGCATATTGCTACTACAAAGGAGTTTTTTGCACCTGTGGAGACTTCGGTGGGCAAAGATGAATTACTTGAAATAGGAAAAAAAATAACCGTATTGCCCGAAGGCAAGGAGTTTTTTAAGAAAATTGAAAAGCTTTTTGAAGAACGCAATAAAATGGTGACCAAAACCCATGTTTTCGACTGGGCTATGGGCGAACTGCTTGCTTATGCCACCCTGTTAAAAGACGGGCATCCGGTAAGATTAAGCGGAGAGGACGTAAAACGAGGGACATTTTCGCACCGGCATGCCGTGCTTACACTGGTTGACTCGGAAGATGAGTACGTACCGCTCGAAACCATTCAGCCCGAAGCCAAGTTTAGTATCTTCAACTCTTTATTATCTGAATATGGTGTTTTAGGTTTTGAATATGGTTATGCCATGGCCAACCCTAACGCCCTGACTATTTGGGAAGCCCAGTTCGGCGACTTTTTTAACGGTGCGCAAATCATAGTCGATCAATACCTTGCCAGCGCCGAAACCAAATGGCAGCGCGGAAATGGCCTGGTGATGCTGCTTCCGCATGGTTACGAGGGACAGGGTCCTGAGCATTCGTCGGCAAGGGTTGAGCGTTTTCTGGAGCTTTGCGCCGATAGTAATATCCAGGTGGCAAACTGCACCACGCCGGCAAACTTCTTCCATATCCTCCGGCGCCAGATGTTACGGGATTTCCGCAAGCCGCTGGTCATATTTACGCCGAAAAGTTTATTGCGCAGTCCTAAATGCATTTCGCCTTTGGAAGAGTTTACCAGCGGTAAATTCCACGAGCTGATTGATGATGATTACGCCGATCCTAAAAAAGTAAAACGCGTGCTGCTTTGCACCGGCAAAATCTTTTATGACCTGCTGGAAAAACAACAGGCAGACAAGCGTAAGGATATTGCAATAGTGCGCATCGAGCAATTGTACCCAACGCCGCTGGTGCAGATATTGAAAGTGAAAGCAAAATACAACAAGGCCACTGAATTTGTGTGGGTGCAGGAGGAACCGGAAAATATGGGCGCATGGCCATATATCTGCCGTAAATTCCACAACGATAAAGTGATTAACCTGAACGTGATCTCGCGGCATGAGGGCAGCAGCACTGCGACCGGTTTTGCAAAACAACATGCAGCTCAACAGGCACAAATAGTATCGAAAGCCTTTGAATCGCCTGCCGGGAGGCTGGTAAAAGCCGTTATAAAAGCGACACAGGATAATATGGCCAATGTTGGCGCTGATTAGATAAAACCGTAGAGACGCAATACTTTGCGTCTCCGATATGCGAAGCCAGAGACGCAAAGTATTGCGTCTCTACATTAAAATACATACAAAATTCTATCATGAGTTTAACTATCAAAGTTCCGCCGGTTGGCGAATCAATTACCGAAGTAACCCTGGCAAGCTGGAAGAAAAAAGACGGCGACCCGGTTAAAATGGATGAAGTAATTGCTGAGCTTGAATCAGACAAAGCTACTTTTGAGCTTACTGCTGAAAAAGCCGGGATTTTAAAAATAGTTGCCAAAGAAGGCGATACGCTGCCCATCGGAGCGGTTGTTGCCGCTATTGAAGAAGGCGCCGCCGGGCAGGCAGCAGTTGAAAGTAGCAGTAAAGAAACTGCACCCGGTTTTTCTCCTGCGCAACCTGTCATTGCCAGTGCTGCTAAATCCTCCCTCGAAGTAAAGGTGCCAACGGTAGGCGAATCCATCACCGAAGTAACTTTATCACGCTGGATAAAAAAGGACGGTGAGGCGGTTGTGATGGATGAAGCCATTGCTGAACTTGAATCAGATAAAGCAACGTTTGAGCTTACTGCTGAAAAAGCAGGCATATTAAAAACCATAGCCAAGGAAGGCGATACCCTGCCCATTGGCGCCATATTGTGTACTATTGAAGGATCAGGTGCGGCTAAGGCTGCGAGTGATAATATAGCAGTAGAAAGTGGCAGCAGCGCCCAAAAAACAGCTGCAACTTATGCCTCGGGTGTGCCCTCACCTGCTGCGGCCAAGATATTGGCTGAAAAAGGGGTTGCTCCTGAATCGGTTAGCGGCACCGGCAAAGCGGGCAGAATAACTAAAGAAGATGCGTTGCTTGCTGAGAAGATATCGGAAAATCCACAGGTTAGAGGTCGGGAACCTGAAGCCGGGAACCCGAAACCACAGCCTGTTGTTGCTAAACCCATGGCTGAAGCATCAGGAGCAAGAAGCGACCGCCGCGAAAAAATGTCATCGCTGCGCAGAACAGTTGCCAAACGCCTGGTAGCGGTTAAAAATGAGACCGCCATGCTGACCACTTTTAACGAAGTGGATATGTCGCCCATCATGGAGATCAGGAGCAAATACAAGGATAAATTCAAGGAAAAACATGGCGTGGGTTTAGGCTTCATGTCGTTTTTTACCAAGGCGGTTTGTGAGGCTTTAAAAGACTGGCCTGCTGTTGGCGCACGCATTGAAGGCGAAGAAGTTGTTTACAGTAATTTTGCCGATATATCTATAGCGGTATCAGCTCCAAAAGGTTTGGTTGTGCCTGTGATCCGCAATGCCGAAAGCATGAGCCTGGCCGAAATTGAAAAAGCAGTAGCAGCCCTGGCTGTAAAAGCCCGTGAAAACAAACTAACGCTGGAAGAAATGACAGGCGGAACCTTCACCATCACCAATGGCGGCGTCTTCGGTTCCATGTTATCGACACCAATATTGAATTCACCGCAATCGGCTATATTAGGAATGCATAACATTATTGAGCGCCCGGTTGCCGTAAACGGACAGGTAGTGATCCGCCCGATGATGTATCTGGCTTTATCTTATGATCACCGTATTGTAGATGGCCGCGAATCGGTAAGCTTCCTGGTAAGGGTAAAACAATTACTGGAAGACCCTGCGAGGTTGTTGCTGGGGGTGTAAGCCGTCTCTAAATTGCGAAGCATTCATGAATGCCTCTAAAAAACAAAGTAAAATATGAATAATCTCCCCGGTTGGGGAGCTTAAAAAAGATTTGCTTAATGCTTTTTATTTATCCGTCCCTAAATGGGACGGCAATGAACGGCGCAGTTAATAAATTCATTGCCGTTGGCTTCAGTGGCTGTTGCACAACTAATACAGCAGGGGTAATTTGCTTAATTAAATGATTATGAGGATATTGCGCTATTCAGGGAAGAAAAGAACGCCCGGAAAAGCTATTCATTTGTTATCAGCTATCTGACCATATTCCGAAGGATAACCTTTACAGGCGATTAGATGAACTACTTGATTTTAACTTTTTATATAAGGCCACAGCCAGCTATTATGGGGTTACCGGGCCAAAAAGCATTGATCCTATAGTGTTTATGAAGCTGATGCTGGTTGGATATCCGGAAAACGTGGATAGCGACAGGCATATTATCAGAATGGCCAGTATGCGTA
>JBIOHE010000023.1:0-23436 GCA_044448725.1 Sphingobacteriales bacterium
CCTCTATTTTATATTGGTTAAATGTATTTGTATTATATTGATTGAATAAGGTTCAATATTTCGACTGAATTTATTTTTTATCCCATTGATTTCTACTTGGACAGGAATAATCTTTCTGGGTTCCTGAATCGTATTGGTATCGTCAGGATCATTGCTTTTCAAAACAATCATTTCTCCCTTGTCTGCTATTTTTTCTTTCCCATTCAAACTGATATCAAGCGGAACAACCTTTCCGGAAGCGTTTACGATTTTTAAATACAACAAGCCATCCCGGGAATTTTTAGTACAATCATAATATAATGCCGGTATGATATTCTTTTTTGGCTTTTCCCAGGTATTCACACTATCTCTTTTGATGGCTGTTTTCAATGGGATATTTGAGCCTTTTACCGGCACTACTTTATCTCCAAGATGTGTGTTGAACATTTTCTGGGCATAATAAGATGGAGAACCAAAACTATTTAATGCATCATAACCTATTAGGTCAGAATCCCATTGCCAGGCTTTAGGAAATTCTTCGTTTTTTTGATTAACATTGACTAATAACGGCGCATAAGCAGCTTTCAAAACAATATCCGAATTGCGTTCCATGCCCATCATCCATGCTGCATCGCCAATTGCAGCATTCATGTTGGTAGTAGGCGCGCCTTCCCTTGTTGCCCATTCACCCACAAATATTTTGGGACTGGTTTTACGATTATAGCTATCATAATGATTGGCATCCTCTTCCATTTGCCAGGCATCCCGGTAATAATGTTCATCAATCATATCCGGCCTCGAACTTGCTGTGTTACCTTTACCTATATGGTCAATTGTCGAAATACAGTGAAGGTTTGGATATTTAGCGTTTATCGCTTTTCGAAATTGAATAAACCTGCCGTCGTAGCTGTGCGATTTATCGAACCCATCTTCATTTCCTATTTCAATATAACTTAGCTTAAAGGGTTTGGGATGCCCATTTTTAGCACGGACGGCGCCCCATTTTGTGTCGACACCACCAGTTACATATTCAATCTCGTCTAAAGCATCTTCCACGTAGGGTTCCAATAGCGGGCCGGCATCAACATGATCCCCGGCAAGGGAATATCCTGCATAAACTGCCAATAAGGGGTCCATGTGCAAGTCTTCACACCATTCTAAAAATTCAAGTAATCCCATGCCATCCGACACTCTGTACCCCCAGCATCCCTCGTGGCCCGGGCGCTGTTCTAATGGGCCAAGAGAATTTTTCCAGGGAAAGCGGGTGCCAAAAAAGCCTCCTTCTAAAAAATTTCCGCCCGGAAACCTTAAAAAGGATGGTTTCATTTCTGCAAGCATTTGCATAAGGTCGGGCCTGTTTCCGTTGATCCGCCCTTTGTATGTTGGAGGAAATAATGAAACCAGGTTAAAAAAATACTTTCCGGGGTCCCTGCCAATAATTACAAATTTCGCACCGGCAGTTTTGGTAAAGTCACTCACAGTTTTAAAAGATAAACTGTACTTACGCCACCCACCTGTTTTTATCTTAACAATTGATGTAGCATACATTTTTTTTCCATCAGTACTCATAATTCCAACGGTTAGTTCTTCGTCGGCCAGGTTGTTACATTTTGCATAAAAAGAAGCTTGGTAATTTGTATTCGGCATTGTTGGAATGCCCCAGTACCCCGCATTTGCAATCCCTACGCCATCACCTCCATCTTTAATAGTTAGTTGCAAGCAGGTAGTCAGCGCATCGTTTATTGCATTTCCACAGTCTACTCCGGGCACATTAAAAGGATATGCGCCTACAAGTTTAATACTTCCGTGTCCGCCGTTAGTTTCCAGCAAGCTCCAGGCCTGCGGTTTTTCTGTGTTATCTTTAAATACGCGGTTTCGAATAAGTTCACCGTAAAGCCCACCATCATACGAGTGATTAATTTCTTCGGTCATTAGTCCGTAAAGCGTAGGGCTTACTTTAACTTTTGCATGGTCTATGTTCAAATTCAAACTCGCGGTTTGCGCGAAAGACTCAAATGATAGGGCCGTCAACAAAGCTGTTAAGCTTAGAAATTTGTTTAATTTCATATTTAGTTTAATTAGAGGGTATAATAAAATTTCAAATTCATAAAAATGTACTAAATAACCCCTTCGATTTTTAGTGCGAATGCATCTTTTCCCGAAGACCGTTCCGGCAATTTGACTTTCAGGCCCTCTGCGGTTTGCTCAAAACTCAATTTATCATTCCCAAGTAGCCTCACACTACTTACTTTACCAATCTGATCACTGGCCGCTAATTTTTTTATTAGGGTGCTATTATCTTTCGGCCAGCCCATCATAATTGCATAAAGCGTTTTACCCGTAGTAGTAAAGCGAAAATCTTCGGCGTCCAGGGGTTTGCCTTTGCCCTCATTAAAGCCGCCGCCTGTCGGCGCCGCCGACTCGATAGCCGGGCCCTCTCCAAATACCGTCCAGGGCCGCGTACTATAAATAGCTTCGCTGTTGATCTTCATCCAGGCAGCAACTTCTTCCACAACGGCGCGTTCTTGGCTGTCAATAGTACCATCACCGCGCACCGGGATGTTCAACAACAGGTTACCATTCTTGCTTACGATATCAACCAGGGTATGTATTATTGTTTTGCCACTTTTATAGCTCTTGTTGTCATAAACGCGGCGGTTATAATGCCAGTCGCCAATGCAGGTATCTGTTTGCCAGGGCAATGGCTCTATCTTGTTACTTTGCCCGCGTTCAATATCCCATATCATACATTTGCGCTGTTGCTGATCCAATAGTTTGCCAAATAATGCAGCCTGTAATTTGCCATGTTTTTTGATACTGGTATTATACATGTGGGCGGCAATTTTCAGGCCCACATCGCTTATAGGCCAAAGCGGCAGCGTGTAATCATCAAAATAAATCAGATCGGGGCCGTATTTGTCTATCAGTTCAATAGTGCGGTTATAAAATTTTTCGCAATAGGCTTTATCAGGCACACTTGCGCCGTTACCCCATGCCCAATGGGCGCCTATGTCGGCCGTATTATGGCTCAGGGCGTGGTTTTGGGCATACAGTTCCTGTGGGTCATAACCATCCCACCATTTGCCTGCACCATCTGCTTTGGTAAGCTTGCCATCATAAGGTACGCCTGCATAAGGCCCGCGTTTATCCGCAAGTTGAGAAACCTCATACCAGGTCCAGGGGTGCGCTCCATGCACCGTTACGCCAAAAGGCAGGTCGTGCCGCCGGGCAGCTTTTGCCCAGCCGCCTATCAGATCTTTTTTAGGCCCTACCTTGGTTGAATTCCAGCTTTGATATTTGCTGTCGAAGAGGTCGAAATTATCATGGTGATTGGCCAAAGCCATAAAGTATTTGGCACCGGCACGTTTATACAACCCGATCAGTTCTTCGGGGTTCCAGTTCTCCGCTTTCCACTCGTTGATCACATCCTTGAACCCGAATTCCGAGGGGTGTCCATATTTTTTCAGATGGAATTCATAGTGGTCGCTACCCTCTTCGTACATACCGCGGGCGTACCAGTCGCCGTGTTCAGGCTGGCATTGGGGGCCCCAATGCGCCCACATCCCAAACTTGGCATCGCGAAACCAATCGGGTACTTGATATTGTGCCAATGACTTCCATGTTGGCTCAAATGGCCCGGCTGCAATACCTGAATTTGAAAAAGCAGGTAACAGATTCCTGCCATAGAGTTTCGATGCACACACAGAGGATAATCCAGCGACTAACCCCTTTATTAACGTTCTTCTTTTCATTGAAAATAATTTAATTATTAGTTATATATAATCCCTTTGCATAGCAAGCAGTCCTGGTTTTTAGATCATATTTAATAGGGATCGTCCATCGAAATCATCGCCTTTATAACGCCGGTTTCCGGTTTTAGCCAACTCGCAAAATTTCTTTTAACCTCGCTAACTTCACACGGTGGTTATATATTTTAAGGGACTGATTGCTCCATTTTTAATAGCATTGATGACATAATCAAAATCCAAATCAGTGGCATTTCTGCTGCTCATCAAGGTTGCTTCCCGTTTATGAAATTCAGGATGACTGAAACAGATATACCCTTTTTGTAATCCTATTAAAACATACCTGCCGCCGTGTGCCAGGTATTGAAACGCATTAATAATAGCTTTAAGATTTTCTGTCGCAATATTAGTAGCTGATAATCAATAAGATAAAAACAATATAAATATTTTATATTAGATGTTTACATTGAAAAAACAACACCTTTTAAAGGAAAAAGTCGGAAGAATAATCTTCCGACCATACTGGAACATACCCGGTTCTTATTAAAAATTTAATCTTTTAAAAGAGCCCATTCTGAAAGCTGCAGCTCATTTCCGTTTACTACATTCTGAATATCCAAACGATAATAGCTATAGGCTACTTTGTTTGAAAACTTAAATATTTTGGTCTGGAATCTGTCAGTAAACACCTCATTTTTACGGGTGTCAAGCGTTGTCCATGTCTTTCCATCATCAGAACCCTGTAAGGTCCAATCTTTAGGGTCGCGGTCCGGCATGTCATTAGCAGAAGAAATAGAATACTGATTTGCGACTGACTTTACTTTTGGCTCAAACTGTATCCATATTGCAGTTGCATTAGGATTATAGTATTTAGTTGCGGTATTACCATCAATAATGTTTGCAGACATCTCCCCCTCCTTAGGAGATTCGTATTGAATAGTTAATTTTCCTTTTTCAGCAGTTATTACTTTCTGAGCATGAGAAGAAAGTGTTCCCACAGTGATGAACAGGCATGTTACAATTGATCTAATAATTACTTTTTTCATGTTTAATTTAGTTTATGTTTAATTTAGTTTATAAAATTTATGGTGAGTTAGTTAAAATTGCGACTAAGGGTGTCCCGCCTGCTTAAACCCTCATTTATAGCTTTTATTTAAGCGCGTATTACCACTAAGATTACTTTAATTAAGCAACGATAGTTTTAACAAAGCGGCCCCGTGTGTATTGATTGTTTTTGTATATCCTTCTGTAAATGTACCTGCATCTTCTTTTTGCCAAAGGTCCCGAACGGCTACCTTTCCTTTGAAGCCAAGTTGGGCAAAGTTTACATTCACATCCTGCGGTTGTGCCGCCAGGTTGAATAAAGCGACATAAATATCCTTACTATTGGGCACGTGCGAATACCAAACCATTGCATCATTAGTTTTGTATAACTGGCGCGGGTCGGTCCCATGTTGGTTAACGGCTATCACCTCATCGTTTGTAAGCAGTTTCAATTCTTGTTCCCTGTTTTCGGGCAGGTTGCCGCCATAAATTAACGGAGAGCGGAAGATGGTCCAAAATGTCATGTGCGAATACTCCTCGTCTATTGTAAAATTGCTATAACGCTCGTTACCTACAGGCCCCCGCTTTGACAACTTACCTATCTGTAGCATATCACAATCGGGCCAATGGCCGGGGCCGCCAATGCCTTCCCATTGTTTGCCATAATTAAACATTTGCACTACGGCGCTCCAGTCGTCCCAAAAGTCATTGGCCACCCGCCACATATTGGCATTTTGTTTTACGTTATCAGCTTTATCAACAGGCGTAGCCCCCGGTGATGTACTGAACACGATGGCTCTGCCGCAATTATCAATTGCCTTCCGATAGCCCTCAACCTCCGCAGTGCTATAAGGAGCCGATAAGTCATCAACCTTAATAAAATCAACGCCCCAAGCGGCATATAACTTCAATATTGAATTCAGGTATGCCTGCGCACCGGGTTTAGCCATATTCAGGCCATACATGTGGTTCATCCAGGCGCATTTTGAACCAGTATCGGCTATCATATCAGCAGTTATGCCATTAGTGCCCATTACGGGTGATTTTGCCCATACCGCCTGGCGTGGGATGCCACGCATTACATGAATACCAAATTTCAACCCCGGATAATGGACATACTCAGCCAATGGCTTAAACCCCTTACCTCCAGATGCCGACGGAAACTTAATTGTATCAGGTGTTAGACGGCCCCATTGGTCCATTGCCAGCCAGGGGCTATATGAGCCATTTGCAAGCCTTTTTTGAAACGGGTCGCCACTTCGGCTATCAAAGGACCATAAAAAATCCACCACTATATATTGCCAGCCATGCGCCCTCAGGTTTTGCACCATGTAATCAGCATTTGCTTTTACCTCATCCTCATGAACTGTCATACCGTAACAATTGTAACTGTTCCATCCCATGGGTGGGGTTAGCGCAACATTCGTGTTTTGCATCGTTGGTTTTAAAGCAATTCCATGCTTACTGCACCTTGTTAATGTCAGGATCGCCAGGATGACTAACAAATAATTTAGAGTTTTTTTCATAAAAATGGTTGTGTGGCGACACATAATTTGCCGCAGGTGAATAATTGGTTATAGCAAATGGAGGTATTGGGCAACTAACATTAGTTTCATTTTTTAATAAAAATAAACAGGTCTGGTCGGTTTATCATACTCAACGAATTACTCACTATTTTTAATTTATCTTATTTTTGAAGGTACTGAAACCCATAATGCTCTAAACATTTTTGAGTGAAGTTCTTAATAAGTACCAAGCCCTCGTTAAATATTTTTTTCGATTCAGGCGATAGTCTGGGGTGTCTGAAGAAAGCAGGGTGCTCCTTCAGCAAAATACCGATCGTTTCAAAATTCTCAATCAAAGCTTTAATTTCACTTTCATCTAATTCCGGCCCTTTTGAAGTAATTTGATTTTCCATATTCCTATTTTTTTAATACTATTTAGCGCTAATTGAATATATCAATTTGAACTTGCGGATTTATGCCGGTATCACGAATAAACGCTTGTTAGTGATACCGGCAGTTTTAAGTGTTAAATCAATAAACCAGCAACCGGGCTTAATAAAATTTCCATTCATCAAACAAAAAACCGTCTCCATAAAATACAAAATAGATATTCCCTATTCCGTTAGGTATGTTCTGTGTTATTTGCTGTGAGAGCGTAGTCCAGTCCTTCACATCACACTTAAGGGAAACAAGAGCCGGACCTTTAAGATTATTTACATATACATCAATTTGACCTGTTCCTTTTACCCTGGCTTCGAACTTGGCAGGAATCTGTTTGCTAAAATCGGCTCCCCGGACCATGAGAACCTGTTTATCTATTTGTCCTTTGGCAACCATATTACCCACAATACCAGCAGTATCGAACTTAACGTGCCCCGAAGTGCCTGCAGTGGTTTCCGCTTGCTGCACAACGAACGGATTTAATAGCTGAGTTTGTGACGGACCTTTAAAGGTTCCGTTGATCAAGGGGATGTTCACGCCATTTGTTGTATTCACCGTTGCTTGTTCGATACCCACATTGCGAAAACCACCCGTAGTGTTAAAATAATCCTGTAAATACATGGCATGGTAAGCAAAATACCATTTCCCTTGAAACGTGAACAAGTGAGAGTGATTGTTTGTCAAAGGGCCTATTTTGTCAGTCAGGTTATCACCAGGATTTCTAAAGTAATTATCGCCATACTGCCAACTATTCGGATCTAAGGGTGTTTTACTCGTCATATAAGATATGCAGGCTTGGGTTGGTGCAAGAATATTGGTATAAGGCCATACAGTGCGTGCATCCCAATTCGTACAATAGCTATAAACATAGGTCCCATTGATAAAGTTAAGGTCGCTGGCCTCATTCATATAAGGAGAGGGTATCTTGGAAATACTGCTGGCCAAACTCATCATATCTGCTCCCAATTTGACGATTCTGGAATTGTCCGGCAGATAGGGTGTTTTCTGCCTTCCGGCTCCAAAAACAAGCCAGCCCGTACCCTGGTCGTCAATCAAAACTCCGGGATCGAATGGATTATCAACATCCACACCGGGGGTTTTGGTGTCGACTATGTTCTTTCCTAATGGGTCTTTCCAGGGGCCAACGGGAGAGGTGGAAGTAAGCATGGCTGTGGCACCACCGCTATTGGAATAATACATATAGAAATGGGTTTTACCATCTGCTTCCAGTCTGGATTCAATTGAAGGCGCCCAGGACGTATAAGTCCATGGCGCCAGCTTTGCTGTATTTATGAGGCCATGATAAGTCCAGTTGACCATATCAGCGGAAGACATCATGACCAGTGTACGGATATACCCGTAACTATTTTTCCCACCTGGCCCTACCGTGTCATACTGTTGGTTATCATTCGTGGTGTACACATAAACCCTTCCATTGTATGCTATAGCTGTTGGGTCGGCCGTAAACATAAAATCTAACAAAGGGTTCCCATTATTGGTGAGAAGTTTCGGCGAAACTCTTGCGAATTTTGCTAACAGATTTTGATTATCTGGCTGTGAAACTTCAATTTGCTTGGAACCACCATTCGAAGCGTTGATAGTCACTATCGCCTGGCGGCCAGCCCCCGTGTTGTTAGCATACGCGGTTAACTTAAGCGTAACATTTCCAGGGCCTCCCGATGCCTGACTTATCGTGAACCATATAGTTGAGCTATTGGCTGTCGCTGTCCAATTACCGTTGCTGGCGATAGAAACATCAGAACTACTTCCTTCCGACTCAAAAACAACCTGCGCGGAAGAAACAGTGAATTGAGTTTGAGTTTGAGGTTGAGGCGCAACCTGTTTCTTCTTACAGGAAAGAGAAAGCCATGTGACCAGAAATAGTAAGCCTAAAAATATCCCATGGCCCTTTTTCATTTTTATTATATAGTTCATTTTTGTTAGTTTAATTTATATTTCATAATCAATACCGATCATATACGTTAAGAAACGGTACTATGTAATCTGTTCACAGTACCGCTACTCCAGAAAAAGCTTTAATCCAACATTACTGTTTATATCCAGCCACAAGAGCATTATACATACGCTGGTCTTTTACCACATTATTAGCCCTGTCTAACATTTGCCCTACCTCCCAAAAAAATGGCAGGATACCATCCGTTTTAGCCGTTTTGGTCACAAATTTTGTCCAGTAATCCACAGACCTATTGTGCATCAACGTATCCAAAGGGATGAAAGGCGGCGTGGTTCTCCTCGATGTTGAATATTCACCCAGCACCACAGGGATACCTTTGTCAACAAAATTCTGTTTTATCCCTTGGAACTCAGTGGTGATCTGACTCTCGTCTGTTCCAGGGGGGGCATTGCGGTCTGGCTCTATAGTAGAAAGATTCCCAGTCCCCCAGTAGTAAATCATTTTGCCCCAGCTTGCATCTGCATCCATTAGAGTAAATTGAAAAGGCGTATAATCATGCACCTCGACCATCAACTTGTTAGGTACCGGGTCGTGAGGCAAAGTGGTCATCAAAGTAGCAGTTTTAGTAGGATCAGTATGAGGCCCCTGCACAACCAGCACCCGGTAGGCGTTCCTGCCTCCGGTAGAGCGAACCGCATTGATGAATGTTTCGTGATAACCATTGAGTATGGCCATCTGCCCGGCATTATCAGCCTTAGGTTCATTCGTGCTGGCAAATAAAAGGTGCTCATCAAAATCACGCAGGGTAGTAGCAATCTGCTCCCAAATCGCCTTTTGCATTGCATTAACGGAATCTTTCTTTATGTCATTGACATTATCTTCCAGCCAGCCAAGATCGGCGTGAGCATTTACTATCACATACACACCATTATTCACACAATATCCAACCACTTGCTTCACCCGCGCAAGCCATACCGGGTCAATTGTTGCCTTTTTCCGATCGCTTAAATGGGTCCAAACCCAGTTCATGGGAATCCGTACAGCAGTGAAACCTATTTGTTTTACAAATTTCACCTGCGCGTCGGTAATTTTTCCAGTCACCCAGGCATTTTCGATGTCGGAGTCCATGGTATTGCCAAAATTCATTCCCATTCCCGTTCCCATTAGTGCAGCCAGTTGCACAGCATTACTGGTCACTCCAGTCATGTCCGGCGCTATGGGCGATGTATTATAACTTGGGTATATGGTGGGGCCCTGGGTAACCGTCACCCTTCTTGCCTGTCCGTTTGACGCACTTATTTCTAAAATGGCAGACTGGGTGGTCCCGGTGCCATTTGGCGATGTCACTGTCAGATGAATAACGGTACTACCGCTCTTGCCGGAAGTTGCGCTTAATTGCAGCCATGACAAAGCAGGGTTGCTTACGCTCCAGTCAGCATTGCTGGTAATGGTTATGTCCTGGCTTCCTCCTTCAGGCGCAAAAGTAATCGCCGACACGCTAACCGTCAGCTCCGGTGCCGGAGTATTCGCCGCTTTGCATGCGAAAAGTGTAATAATCGCAGTAAGAAATACTACGTATTTAAAAAAATAGTTTATTTTCATTTTTACTCTATCATTTAAATTTTTATAAAAATCTTCGCACTAAAACTTCTTATAATATTTTTATAACCTGCCAGTATCACGAATAAACTCCTATTCGTGATACCGCAGGTTTTAAGTGTCATTGTGTTAAATAATTCGTTGATTAATAAATCAACGTTTAATGCGCCCCGCCATGATGGCATTGAACGTAAGATGCTCAGTTGCCTGATCTGTTAACAGTACCGCTGTTCCGGCAATAATTTTAACCCAATATTGAGTCAACTCCGAAAAGTCCAAACAATCAAAAAAAAGGTCAAAAACGATGATACTTTTAGATGCCAACACCATAGATCGTTCGTTATATCGCTTCTAATGATGTCGTTTTTTGCTTTTTTTTTAGAAACTACTTTTCGGAGCGGACTCAATATTATTTTTTACTTATATCCAGCAATAATGGCATTTACCATCCGCTGGTCCTTAACCACATTATTTTTTCTGTCAAAACCATTACTTACCTCCCACCAGAATGGTAAAAAACCATTCGTTCTCATAGTTTTATCAACAAACTTCTGTTTTATCTTTTTGGAATTCAGAATCGATCACATCATCTTCTCCAAAAGCGGCGTTGCAGTCTGGCTCAATAGTAATGCGTCTGGCCTGCATATAAAAAATTCAATGATTTATTTTTAACCAACTTAAATGATTGAAGAAGTAATTGGATTTTACTCCTTCAATCAAAACCTTAATTGAATTGTCACATGATTGGTTCAATTCAGTCACCAGGCTTACTTCGTTCCAGTAATTATAATATTATCAAACATTACAGCATTAGAAGTTTCAGTACTAGGATTCAATCTGAGGCTTATTGTTTTATAATTTCCTGAAGGCAAAGCAACCGATTTTGCATCTTTATTCCACCCTGCACCACTAGCAACTGTAGGTAGAGTTACCCAAGAAGCACCGCCATCAATACTTGCTTCAATTTTTGGTTTTACAGCATCTCCTCCTTCTTCAACAGCAAATTCATAAGACAGGTTTAAATTTGTAAAACCAGCCACATTGATATTAGGTATGGTAACAGGAGCACCTTTTAATTCTATTTTCAATACAAATCCGTCACCCCACCCTTGACGCAAATTTATATTGGCATCGCCAGCGGTTTTTAAATTTACTCCACCATTCCATGTTCCTGCCTTTGTAGATGGTGCAAATGTATACGTATAGCGATCACTAACGGCGGCAACATTTGATTCAAAATTTTCGGAATACACAGTTTGCTGTGCTTTGGCTAATATCACTGTTGTTAGAGCCAAAAATAATAGTGTGATTTTTTTCATTTTACTTGAGTTTTAAAAATTAATAATTATAGTTTAAAAAATTGTTCATTATTTGTTTGAAAAAATTGGTACAAATAGTTTTAGGTATTAATGCTAAGAACAGTAAGCTTGTTATTACCTGTCTATTCATGTTCCTTTTAGCGCTTATTGATGCATTATTTTCTTACTTCTCCTTTCGGTTAATACCGCTGTTCCGGCAATAGTTTTAATCCAACATTACTGTTTATATCCAGCTACAAGGGCATTATACATACGCTTGTCTATTACCACATTATTAGCCCTGTCTAACATATTCCCTACCTCCCAATAAAAAGGCAGCATACCGTTCGTTTTAGCCGTTTTGGTCACAAAAGTTGTCCAGTAATCCACAGACCTGTTGCTCATCGCTGTATCCAAAGGCATAGGCTTGTTGGGGTCAGTCCTCCTCGGGGCTGCGTATTCACCAAGCACCACAGGGATACCTTTATCAACAAAATTCACTTTCATCTTTTGGTATTCAGCAGTGATCGCAGCCTCGTCTCCATTTCCAGGGGTGTTGTTGCGGTCTGGCTCAATAGTAGAAACATTCCCAGCCCCCCAGTAGTAAACCATTTTGCCCCAGCTTACATCTCCATCCGTTAGTAACGTAAATCCAGCAGGTGTGTAGTCGTGCACCTCGAGCATCAACTTGTTAGGTACCGGATCGTGAGGCATAGTAGTCATCAAAGTAGCAGTTATAGAAATATTAGTGTGAGGCCCCTGCACAACAAGCACCCGGTAGGCGTTTCTGCCCCCGGTAGAGCGAACTGCATTGATGAATGTTTCGTGATAACCATTGAGTATGGCCATCTGCGCGGCATTATCAGCATTAGGTTCATTCGCGCTGGCAAATATAAGGTGCTCATCAAAATCACGCAAGGTTGTAGCTATCTGTTCCCAAAGCGCTTTTTGTTTCGCATTAACAGAATCTTTCTTAGCATCGGTAATATTATTTTCCAGCCAGCCGTTGTCCCAGTGAATATTCACTATCACATACATATCATTAGCCACACAATATCCAACTACTTCTTTCACCCGCGCAAGCCATGCAGGGTCAATTGTTGCCTTTTTTCGGTCGCTTAGATGATTCCAATTCCATGAACAAGGAAGTCGTATCGCACTGAAACCTGTTGCTTTCAAATATTTTATATATGATTCGGTAATTTTATTACCATTCTGCCAATCAGCTTCGTTTGGGGGCTCCATGGTATTGCCAATATTTGTTCCCATTCCCGTTCCCATTTTTGCAGCCAGTTGCACGGCAGTACTGGCCACTCCGGTCATATCGGGCGCTATGGGCGAGGTGTTATAACTCGGGTATATGGTGGGGGCCTGGGTAACCGTTACCCTTCTTGCCTGCCCGTTTGACGCACTTATTTCTAAAATTGCAGACTGGCTTGCACCTGTGCCATTTGGCGACTTCACTGTCACATGAATAACGGTACTGCCGCTATTGCCGGAAGTTGCGCTTAATTGCAGCCATGAAAAAGCAGGGTTGCTTACGCTCCAGCCGGCATTGCTGGTAACGGTTATGTCCTGGCTTCCTCCTTCGGGCGCAAAAGTAATCGCCGACACGCTAACCGTGAGATCCGGCGCCACAGTTGTCGCCTTTTTGCATGCAAAAAGGGTAATGATCGCAGTAACAAATACTACGGATTTAAAAAAATACATCTTTCTCATTTTCCTTTATAATAAAAATCTCTGCGCTAAAAACATCTTATAATATTTTTATAACCTTTCAGCATCACGAATAAACTCTTATTCATGATACCGGCAGTTTTAAACGAAATTGTCCTGGATAATTTAAGGATTGTTGAATCCGTTTATTTTCCTCTACAGACTTTACTTTTTACTTATATCCTGCAATAAGGGCATCAAACATAGGCTGATCCTTTATCACATTATTACTTCTGTCTAAGAGAAACCCTGTCTCCCACCAGAATGGCATAAGACCATTCGCTTTAGCCGTTTTGGTCGCAAAAGTTGTCCAGTAATCCACAGACTTGTTGTGCATAGCCATATCCTTCGGAAGATAATTGGGGTTGGTGACTGCGGCAGTCCTCCTCCAGACTGCATATTCACCCAGTATCACAGGGATACCTTTATCAACAAAATTCTGTTTTATCCCTTGTAACTCAGTAGTGATCGCATCCTCTCCTCCATAGGTGGCATTGCGGTCTGGTTCAATAGTAGAATGATTCCCAGCGCCCCAGTAGTAAAGCATCTTGCCCCAGCTTGCATCTCCGTCCGCCAGAATGGTAAATGCATAGGGCGTGTAGTCATGCACCTCGAGCATCAACTTGTTAGGTACCGGGTCGTGAGGAAGCGTAGTCATCAAAGTAGCAGTTATGGTAGGATCAGTGTGAGGCCCCTGCACAACCAGCACCCGGTAGGCGTTCCGGCCTCCGGTAGAGCGAACTGCATTGATGAATGTTTCGTGATAACCATTAAGTATGGCCATCTGTTCGGCATTATCAACAGCGGGTTCATTAGCGCCGGCAAACATAAGGTGCTCATCAAAGTCACGCATGGTGGTAGCTATCTGCTCCCAAATCGCCTTTTGCATTGCGTTAACGGAATCTTTCTTTATTTCATTGACATCCGGATCCGCGTGATCGTTCAGTACCACATACATATCATTAGCCACACACCATCCAACCACTTGTTTCACCCGCGCAAGCCATGCAGGGTCAATTGTTGCCTTTTTCTGATCGCTTAAATGAGTCCAAACCCAGTTACAGGGAATCCGTACAAAATTGAAACCTAACTGTTTTACATATTTCACATACGATTCGGTCAATTTACTACTCTGCCAATCACCTTCGTTTGGGGATTCCATTGTATTACCAAAATTTATTCCCATTTGAAATTTTGCAGCCACTTGCACGGCCGTGCTGGTCATTCCGGTCATGTCTGGCGCTATTGGCGAGGTGTTATAACTTTGGTATATGGTAGGGGCCTGGGTAACCGTTACCCTTCTGGCCTGCCCGTTTGACGAACTTATCTCTAAAATCGCCGACAGGCTTGCACCTGTGCCATTTGGCGACTTCACTGTCAGATGAATAACGGTACTGCCGCTATTGCCGGAAGTTGTGCTTAATTGCAGCCATGAAAAAGCAGGGTTGCTTACGCTCCAGCCGGCATTGCTGGTAACGGTTATGTCCTGGGTACCTCCTTCAGGCGCAAAACTCATAGTCGACACGCTAACCGTGAGTTCCGGCGCCGGAGTTTTCGCCTTTGTGCAGGCGAAAAGTGCGATAATCGCAGCAAGAAATACTGCGGATTTAAAAAAATACATTTTTTTCATTTTGTTCCATCATTTAATTAGAAATTGCATACATATCGCCCGCACTAATCCAAAATGGTAAATTTGGGGTTGTCATATCAGGATCCCCCTAAGCTCTCTTACCTGTTTCCCTCGTTTCGCTTTCCTATCCTTTTTAACAAATATTTTTCAAGGCAAAAAGCCCCCACGGCGATATGCTGCCGTGGGGGCTGTAGCTTATTTAATTTTTACAATACGAATATTATCAAATGCACAATAGAAACCTGTTGTTGTGGCCGTTCCGCTATAGTTTTTCCTATATAGGTAAGCGCCTGTTTTGCCTGCCGGGCCCACCAAATCGGTGATATTAGTTAAGGAAGCTCCCTTACCCTCGCCAAGTGCTGGATCACTTGCACGGAACGATGACAACGGAATAGTCACTGTAATCCAGCCTTTGGTTTTGTACGCTTTTCCGTTACTCCAAGGCTCCCATCTATATATATAGCCAGCTACATCTGTTTTAATATCCAGTGCACCACCATTCCAGTCTTTCGGTAAACTTATTTCCATTTTCAAGGCCCAATTGTTTGGTGCGTCAGTAAGGTTAGCTGCTGGTACCCATTGATTACTTGCTAAAATGATACCATTATTAGAAGCACCGCCACTCAAAACACCAGTATTCACAAAAATAAACATGGTATGGTTTGTACCCAATACTCCATTAAAGTCAGTTGTTTCTGTAAACCAGCCGTATCTGTTATTGATGTGAGCATCAATACCACCAATACCGTCGCCCCAGCCAGAAGCATTACCACCATAATCCGCATAAAGAGTACCAGAACCATCCATATTTTCTATAACACCGTTTTTCAGCCATGTTGGAGTATAAACATTGTAAATAGTAGTACCCGTGCCGTACGTTGTGGTAATGGATACCGGTCCGCTTTGCGTTAGCGCAGGCGCAACAAAAGCAATGGACTTTGTATCTTGTGATGCTGTAAACGTAGTAACTGGGGTACCCGCAAAGGTTAGCGATTGAATGTTCTTAAAATAAGTGCCATAAATATAAACCGAATCGCCAGGGTTGGGATTTTCGTTGGAGATCCAGTAAATAATTGGTGTGGCTCTTATTGTATCCTGAACGGTACCAGTCTTAGTAGTTACCGTTACCAACCTGTTGGATGTAGTTGCAGGCATCTTAAAGCCAAGGGAGTCACCATAAAGGCTCGAATTAAACGATGTGATTTGGGTTCCTCCATATACAAACTTTTGAACCAGCAATAAATTGGCGCCAAAAAGATAAACCGAGTCGCCGGGGTTAGCAAATACATTGGATATAGCGTAAATAGCAGGCGCCGGAGGCCCCAATTTAAACGAAAAGTTTGTTGAACCTGCCGGTGTTTTATAGGTTAACGTATAGAACTTAGCGGTATCGATCTGTGAATATATGATGTATGGTATTCGTACCACCGCGCTTCCCGATGCTAACAAAGCAGGGTTAAAGGGTGCAGAAACGCCGTCAAAATCAATTTCCGTGGCATTTTTCAAATTCTGCCCAATTATAACCACATATTTGTTTGTTCCAATTGACAAGGCAGTATCAGTTTGAGGATTACCAGTACTCAAAAGCGTATCCTTACCTGACGCATGATACAATCTTACGCTTGTAATTACAGGGGGGGTAGTAGAGTTCTCAATGTTTTTCTTACAAGCCGGCATTAAAGCCACCATCATCAGGAATAGCGGCAAAAAATACAAGCGGATGTCTAAATTTCTTTTCATTTCAATATAATTTAATTGTTAAAAGATTAATAATAAGGTACTGGCGGAAGCTGCAATTTGGGGTCGCTGGTCAACTCTGATGCCGGTATTGGCAATGTAAATGAGTCTATTGTTGCCGGATTAACAGTTTGAGGCCCACCATCATTACCCGCCGGTGTTGTTGTAGCAACCCCATCTTTATAACTGAATGTAACGCGTTGCTGTTTATTGAGGATATTGATAGCCGTTGCCGGGTCATAATAAGAAAGGCGTACCAGGTCTATCCAATATTGACCTTCAAACGCCAATTCAACTCTTCTTTCATTTAGTATGATTGCAGGATTCAACGTGGTCAGCGGATCCACACCGGCCCTTGTCCGCACCGCGTTAAAATATTGCAGGGCGGTTGCATCGGCAGTGGTGGCATTGTTGCCCAAAATAGCTTCGGCATATATCAGGTAAACATCGGCCAATCTAAGCATGGCATTGTGTTCGGGATCTGACCAAATATCCATAGTTGGCGAGTTGTTATCTTTTTCGTTACCGATAATGTGTTTTTTTAAACACACATATGTTGCGGTATAGCCGCCATCAGCAGCATCTAATTCGGGATAATGTTCTCCTGTGAGCATAATAGTGGCTCTGCGCCTTAAAGAATCTTGCGCTGTATATGCCAGATAAAAGTCGTAGGTGATCTGTATGGTACTCCAGGCACCTTGCTTCTGCGCGGTTACTTTGGTGCTTGGTGCAAGGAGTCCGGCCCAGGTGTTGCCACTACCATAACCAACGCCTGCTGCCCATTGAAGGGAAAATAAATCTTCGGGGACATCGTTGTACGGCACTGTGAAAAGATTATAATAGCTGGGAAGCAATGACAAGCCGCTACTTTTACACACATTGCCTGCATATTTTTTGGCACTGTCCAGCAAGGGCTGACTGCGCGTGCCGCCACTTTGTCCCAGGCCCGCCATGGTTAAATATACTTTGCCCAGCATCCCTTGCGCCGACCATGTGGTTACCCTGCCGGCTACATCTTTTGCCGGAAGGTGTTGCGCCGCATACGTCAGGTCTATGGCAATAAATTTATATACATCCGAAACAGTATTGCGGTTAAGCAAGGAGTTTTGTATTAGTTTAGTGTTATCCTCAATAATAGGTACGGCACCCCAGTAAACTGCCAAATGATAATAGGCTACGGCCCGGATAAATTTCGCCTCGCCTATAGCGGCATTTCTATCAGTAGCGGAAATAGAAGGAGATGCCTGGCTTTGTATCGCCTTAATAACCGTATTACATTGTGCGATAACGTTGTACAAGCCTATCCAGGCTTCTGAGACAATGCCATTTTGCGGTGTAATTGTACGCGTAAAAAGCTCATGTAAATCCTGATAATACCCTTTATAACCATTTCCGCTCAATGCGTCACTAATTGGCAACAAAGAGTTAGAATGAAATTGCCACCAGTCGGAACCGCCATACAGGTTTGCTGTGGCCAGCCGTAAATCAGAAGTAGTTTTGTAAAAATTTTGAGAACTTATCTGTGAGTTGGAGGGGCGGTCCAGAAAACTCTTTTTACATCCGGTAATTGCCGCTGCAAATACCAGAAAAATTATTATTTTACTAATTGGTTTCATAAATATCTTTTTAATTGGTGATACCTTATTTATTAAATGTTACGCTGGCACCAATGGTAAATACCCTGGGCTGGGCATAATAACCATTGTCCCAGCCTGCCTGAAGCGGGTTCCACGAACCAATTTCAGGGTCCATGCCTTTATATTTTGTAATGGTGAAGGCGTTGGCAACTGTAGCGTATACCCGGATTGATTGCACGTATATTTTCGACAAAATACTTTCCGGCAATTTGTAACCCAAGGTGATGTTTTTGCACTTCAGGAATGACCCATCCTCGATAAACAGATTATTAGGACGGTTATTACCATTGGTATTGTCGTTTCTCAACCCCACAATGGTTGTATTGGGGTTGGTAACATATACATTGTTAACATCGGATGCCGAGCCGGTTGGATCTATTAAAGCCAATTTTGCATAATTTAATACTGATGTAAAATAGGCGCTATTATTTTGCGGATTGTTTTGTGCTATAGCCACTTGATTGAATACTTTGTTGCCATAGCTGCCACTGAAGAAAAAATTCAGGTCGAAATTTTTGTAATTAAATGTATTATTGATGCCAAACTGGAATTTCGGTAGCGGGGAACCCAAAAAAGTTTCGTCCCTTGAGTCAATAATACCATCGCCGTTCAAATCTTTAAACTTGCGGTCGCCGTACCAAATACCTCCTCCTGCCGCAGAAACCGGATAAGGTTGGCCGGCCTGGTTAGCCGGCAAGGCATGTGTTAAAAAATCACTTGGTTTTGCAAATACGCCGTCAAATACATAGCCATAAAATTCGCCAATGGGCTGCCCCACCACCGTTTTTTCCACCACATCGTTAATCGTATAAGATGTTTGGCTCAAGTTGGCATCAGATCCACCGGAACCTAAACTAAGTACTTTATTAACATTCCGCGATAGCGTAAGATCAGTTTTCCAGGTAAAACTTTTACTGTTAATATTGGTGAAACCAACATGGAAGTCGAACCCTTTGTTGCTGACAGAACCGACATTGACAAAAGGCGCCTGCATGGATCCAGGCGACCAACCCGCCGTAGTACCGCTGTACAATGGAAACGGCTCCTTTAATAAAAGTCCGTTTGTTTCGCGGTCGTAAACATCTAATGAAAAACTAATCCGCCCGTTAAAGAACGTGCCGTCAAGGCCCGCATTAAAATATTTTGTTTTTTCCCAGGTTACGTAAGGATTTGCCAAGTTGTTTTGAAACTGTGCAGTACCCGATAAGCCATTGGGCACTGATGAAAGTTGGGTGACAAAAGTATTGCCGGGTATGCCCTGGTTGTTGGTAAGCCCGTAACCAAGCCGAAGCTTTAATTCATTTATACCTTTTACACCTTTCAAAAATGCCTCATTGTTAATTTTCCAGGCAAATGCGCCCGAATAGGTAGTAGCCCAATTATGACCAGGAGCAAAATTTGAAGAACCATCGTCCCGAATATTACCTGTGATCAGGTATTTATCGTCCCAGGAAAAATTAACACGTCCGAAATAAGATTCCTGTGCCGAGCCGCCAGGATTAGGCATTGAATTTGTGTTATCGCCCCAGTTTTTGGCTGTAGTTGCATCGCCGGCACTAAGGGCCGTCACATAGTTTGAAGGGAAATTTGTCCGCGAGCCCCCAACATTTTCGAAAGAGCTCATCTGCGCTTCATGCCCTGCCAAAACATTTACACTATATTTATTAAAATTATGGTAATAGGTTAAAAAATTGCGTATTACGGTATAGAAGTATTGGCCCAGGTTGGAAGAAGCATTGTTAACCCCGTTAACATCTAAACCAAATTGATAAGTTGGGTTAAAATTATCTGCGGTGCTAAAATCGAAATTACCGGATACTTCACTGCGCAACGACAAATCTTTATAAAATTGTATTTCGGCATAAGCGTTACCAAATATTTGGTTTCTTGTTCTTACGTTTGTGACAATTCTGGCTAATGCCACCGGGTTGGGAACACCTATGGTATAACCATTGGGGTTGGTAACACCGCCGTAGGAGCCATCAGAGTTTTGAACCGGAATATCGGGTGTCATGTTTAGTGCGTCTTGAATTACACTTGAGGCAGTAGAATTTTGATTTTCATAAACATGGGCCAATTGAAGGCTGGTCCCAACTTTTAGCCAATTAGTGGTTTTATTGTCCAAATTCAGCCGAACTGAAATTCTTTTAAAATCAGATCCAAGCGCTATCCCTTCCTGATTAAAATAGGATGCTGACAATAAATATTGGGTTTTGGGATCGCCTCCGCTTATGGTTAGGTTCTGGTTGTTCATCGGCGCCCTGCGGAACAGTTCATTTTGCCAGTCGGTACCTGTACCTAAATATTGAGGATTTTCGAATTCGGGCCTGGCATCAAAGCCCCAAACTTGTGCCCGGTCATTCAAAATAGTAGCGAACTGTTGCAAGTTAGCTACAGGGAGTTTCTTGGGCAGTTCCTGGTCACCGGTATAAAAATCGTAATTTACTGTTGGCGAGCCAGCTTTGCCTCTTTTTGTAGTAATAATAATAACGCCGTTAGTTGCCTGCGACCCGTATATGGCAGTCGCAGAAGCATCTTTCAATACGTCTATTGATTCAATTTCAGCAGGATTGATGGCGTTTAAAGGGTTACCACCATTCCCTGGGTCGTTTACCGGAGGGATAATAATACCATCTATTACATACAGCGGCGAGTTAGAACCAGTTATAGAAGATACGCCACGTATTTGGATAGACACGCCGCCACCTGGCTGGCCCGAAACCTGTTGAACCACAACCCCGGCAACTTTTCCCTGCAGGGCCTGGTCAAAAGTAGTTGGTTGTGTTGCGCGCAGGTCGGTCCCCTTTATTGAACTTATGGAACCCGTATTATCTTTTCTCTTTTGCTTTCCGTATCCAATAACAACCACTTCATTTAAGTTGCTGGACGTTGAACTTAACTGAACATCTATTTTGCCGGATTTTCCAACGGTTACTTGTTTAGTTGTATAACCTAAATAACTAAAGACGAGAATATCGCCTTGCTTTGCTATTATCACATAACTGCCGTCAATGGCAGATTGCGCTCCGGTCGGCGTACCTTTGACTTTAATACTAACTCCCACCATCGGTTCAGCGTCATCGGCACTTGTTATCTTTCCCGAGACACTGAGGCTTTGCGCATAGCTTGAAAAACATAGCAACATGCTTGCTATAAATAACGAAATACCATACTTCATTCTTCTTTGTAAACTTTTATCCATCATTGAAAGGAATTTTAATTTTTTTTAATAATTGGTTCATTTTTTTGGTTAGTGGTTTTCTGATTTACTCTTCTTTCATATTTTATTTTAGTTTAAATTTTAAGCGATATATATGCCCAAAAAGACTTCTTTGAATTACTCGCAGTAAAGCTTTTTGCGCCATTCCATCCCGATAGCCGCCTAACTTTTAACAGGGTACAGGCTTGCTGTACTTAAGTCAAAAAAATAAATTAACGGTTCTGGTTTTAATTGGTGGGATATGGTTTCAAGGCAACCTCTTTAAGAGCATTACTTGAACTCATTTTCCGGGGATGAAGCTATGGTAACTTAAAAAAAGGGAAAGGGTAGTTTTAGCCAAAAGTATAGACCAAAAATCCAAACTTCATAATTGGCTGTAAACAAGTGTGTTACGTATTAAAACTAAACTATTTTACCATAAATACCGAACGGAAGTGGTAATTTGGAGCGGAACCAACCGTTTTTAAATGGAAATAACCAACGGTCATTGATCGGCCAAAACAAAGGCTGACAACTGCTTTCCCTTTGTTATGACACGTAAATTTGAAATAAACAATAATTGGTGCATCCAAGCCTGTCCGCTTACTGCATATATAAATGCTATTTGTTTCTGGGGTTTACCGAACGGTAAAAGGCATAGATATATTTGTAACGCCGTTTTAAATGTGTGTTCCTGCACGGCTACTTGTAGCTCATTCGTTCGCATTTTCAGCAAACAAACAGCACGGAGATCATTATTCTTTACTTTCTGCCCCGGAATTACTTTTTTTCTGACGAATGGAGTTGGCATATGCAGAAGGGAGTGTGTTATATTCTTCCTTGAACATTTTCGTAAAATGTTTGGGGGTATTGAAGCCCACCTCGTAGCAGATCTGGCTAATGGTCATCTGGCTATTCCCGAGCAAATATGCCGCTTTTTTTAACCTTATGGAACGGATAAATTCACCAGGCGATTTGTTAGTGAGCATCCAAACTTTGTTATAAAGCGATCCCCGGCTGATGCCCATCTGACGACCTAATTCATCTACTGAAAGGTTGTCGTTTAAGATATTAAGTTCTATGTACTCAACTATATTCTTTAACAGTATTTCGTCTTCGTTTTGTAAAGGAGTTTCCTGTAATTGAACGTCCATTTGCTTTTTGTATGTCCGTTTATAGACATCCTTAAGTACGAGTATGTTTTTGATCTTCGAAAGAAGTATCTCAAAATTGAAAGGCTTTGTTATGTAATCATTAGCTCCGATTTCAAGACCTTTCAATTGTTCGCTTTCGCCGGTTAGCGCGGTTAACAAAATAACCGGAATATGCGAAGTGCGGTTGTCATTCTTTAGTTTTTTGCAAAGGTCAATACCTGTCATTTCGGGCATGCTGATATCACTTACAATAAGATCCGGATGCTGGGACAGCGCTTTCTGCCAGCCATCTTTTCCATTTGTAGCTTCGATTAATTTATATATGTCCTTTAAATTATCTTTCAGATAAAAACGAAAGTCATCATTATCCTCAACCAAAAGAACCACCGGTTTTTTATTTGATCCCAACTGTTTGACGATAGTTTTACCTTCATTTTGAGTAATTTCGTTTGCCCTGTCGTTATCAATATCATCGTCTGACGGCGATTCTATATCCCGGCCGTTATAGATATCAAACGGCAGTTTAACGATAAAACAACTTCCGTGATCGGGCTCACTCTCAACAGTTATTTCACCTCCGTGCATCTTCACAAACTCATGCGTAATGGCGAGGCCAATGCCGCTGCCCTGGTTAATCATCGACTCCGGAATATCGTGTTGAAAAAACCGTTCGAAAATTTTACCTTGTTTTTCATGCGGAATACCAATACCGGTATCAATCACCTTAATTTCAAGTGGGGCGTCGCCAGTTTCGGTATCTACATTAAGCAAGACGCTTACCTGGCCGCCAGGCAGTGTAAATTTAAAGGCATTTGATAGTAGGTTAAACAATATCC
>JBIOHE010000024.1:0-23255 GCA_044448725.1 Sphingobacteriales bacterium
AGAAATATTGTTGGAATAAGTTAGATTGACTTGATTAAGTTGGATAGTTTTTCAACTCAATCAACCATTCACCCAATTAATTAAACCGTCCAAACCCATCGATCTTCCTGTAGGGCTGGGCAAAGAAATCACCCACCACCTGGTTAAACTGGTCTTTTTTATAAACAGGCGTTGAATGACCCGAATTGGGGATGATCCACAAATAAGAGTTTAATGAAATGTCATAATCACCGTTAGTAATCAACCTATTGACATTGCAAATAAAAAACCCTACCTTTGCGCCCGATTTGGCGATGTTGCCAAATTCGTTATTTTAATTCATGAACCCATTTATTGAACTGGGAATCCGTCATGATATTGTTAATGCCATCTCTGAGTTAGGGTTTGAAAACCCGACGCCAATCCAGGAACAGTCAATTCCGGTATTGTTAACAGGCAGCAACGATTTTGTCGGATTAGCCCAAACCGGGACCGGTAAAACTGCTGCCTTCGGACTGCCACTGTTAGAACTGCTGGACTTCGAGGAAAATTATCCGCAAGCACTTGTATTGTGCCCAACACGTGAACTTTGTTTACAGATTACCAACGACATTAAAAATTACGCCAAAAAAATGGGCAACGTTCACGTTGTTGCCGTTTATGGTGGCGCAAGCATATCCGACCAGTTGCGCCAGATAAAACGCGGTGTGCAAATTGTTGTTGCTACGCCGGGCCGTATGCTGGATATTATTAACCGTAAAGCGATTGATTTTTCGAAAGTTAAATTCGTAGTATTGGATGAGGCTGATGAAATGCTCAACATGGGCTTCCAGGAAGACATCGACAGTATCTTATCTACTACACCCGAAGAGAAAAAAACCTGGCTGTTCTCGGCCACTATGCCTGGTGAAGTTCGCAGGATCGCCAAAAAATACATGACCGATCCTTTTGAGCTTACTATGGGCGAAAAAAATACCGGTAATGTTAACATCGAGCATGAGTACTACATTGTACGTGCCCGCGATAAATATGCCGCGTTTAAACGCATTGTTGACTTTAACCCTGATATTTTTGGTATTGTTTTTTGCCGCACCAAAATTGAAACCCAGGATATTGCCGAAGCGCTGCTTAAAGATGGCTATAATGCCGATTCGTTACACGGCGACCTTTCGCAGCAGCAACGTGATAAGGTAATGAAACGCTACCGCGACCGCAGCCTGCAATTATTGATTGCTACTGACGTTGCGGCACGTGGCATTGATGTTAGCGATATCACACACGTTATTAATTATTCGCTGCCTGATGAGGTTGAGAACTATACCCACCGCAGCGGACGTACTGCCCGTGCAGGTAAAACCGGTGTATCTATCTCTATCATCAACGCTAAAGAACTTGGTAAAATACGCCAGATAGAGCGCGGTTTAGGAAAGAAATTTGTTAAAGCCGAAATCCCTACAGGATTTGATGTCTGCGAAAAACAGTTATTCTCCATTGTACATAAAATCCATGACGTACAGGTTAACGAGCAGCAAATTGACCAGTACCTGCCGCGGATAATGGAAGAGTTTAAGGATATGAGCAAGGAAGAGTTTATAAAACGCTTTGCATCCATTGAATTTAACCGCTTTTTAGATTATTATAAAAATGCGCCCGACCTGAATGCACCGCTTGAAGAAGGCCGTCGTTTTGAAAGAAATGATGACCGTTCTGCCGACCGTGGTAACGGTGTTGCCGGTGGCGGCAAATCAGAATACACCCGTTTATTTATAAACTTAGGTTCGGTTGATGAGTTTAACCGTGGCGATTTGCTGGGTTATATCTGCAATCAAAGCAAAATCAGCGGCCGCACTGTTGGTAAAATAGATGTTAAAGGTGTGTATTCGTTTTTTGAAGTACCCCATGCTGACGTTGAAAAGGTAATGGCTGGTTTTAAAGAAGCTGATTTTAAAGGTCGCCCGGTACGGATAGAAATATCAGGCGAAGGCAGCAGTGAAAGCCGTAGCGGTGGTTATGCACGCCGCGAAGGTGGCGGCGGCTATAACCGCGAAAGAGGCGGCGAAAGGCGTGAAGGCGGATTTAACCGTGAAAGAAGCGGCGGACAAGGCGGTGGTTTCCGTGATTTTTCGGGCAAACGCCGCGAAGACCGTCCCGAAAGACGCAGAAGGTTTTAATTGTTAGTTTTTCATAATGGCTGCTTAACGGCAGACAAAGTTTAGTTTAGTTTACAAAGCCCTCAGTCCGCCACAGGCGGATTGGGGGTTTTTGTTTTTGGGGGTGGTGGAAACACTTGGTAACAATTAGTAACACTTGTAACATTTGTTACCTGTGTTACTAAAAAACTTTGTCATTGCGGGGCACGAAGCAACCGCGAACTGTGCATAACGGCCTTGCAAAGTTCGCGATTGCTTCGTTCGTTCCTCACTCGCAATGACAAAAATTTGTTATTTTAGTCGTCGTGGAAAAACATGATTACGCTGTTTACATTTTAACAAACAAATCAAATACTGTACTGTATGTCGGTGTCACAAGTGATCTACTTGGTCGGGTTTATGACCATAAACATAAAACATACAAGGGATTTTCAGCAACCTACGGGTGTAATAAGTTGGTTTATTACGAAGAATATCAATGGATACAAGATGCTATAGCACGAGAAAAGCAACTTAAGGGAGGGTCAAGGCAAAAGAAAATTGACTTAGTAATTGCAGATAATCCTTTGTGGAATGATTTAAGCGATGATTGGTATGATTAGATTTTAACGAAGAACTACTATCAAAACAAAAAGAAAGCACAGACTACGCAAGGCGGTCATCCAAAGCGGTCATGCATAGTTCGCGATTGCTTCGTGCCTCGCAATGACATGGTGGTACACCAATGCCTCCCAACTCACCTGCTATATTCCACCGCCACCGAGTCCGGCCCTATTAACTTAAGATAGTGTTCGTCAACTTTTTGAATTACAAAACCTGTATAAGGCTTATTACCCTGAAAAGAAGTAAAAATGGTATCGTCTTTTACAAAATAGTCTTCGGCAATGGCTTCGCCGTCATCCATAATAAAATCCTTTTCGGTTATATTAAGCTTAACTGTACCATCTTTGGATCGCCAGCTACCCTTTAATTTATTTTTAACCGGGTTAGCACACGCCCCAATCAGCAAAATCAATGCAAAAGCAACATGAATAAGTATTGAAGCAAGCTTTTTCATGGTTGTAAATTGTAACAAAGCACCTGCCCGCCAATCGGCGGGCGAATGCTTTTTATTTTTTAATCTTCCTTAGGTTCATCCCTTAATTGTGACTTTTTGAGGTAAACCCTATGTCCCCTTTTATTGATGTAATAATAACGGGCGTGTTTATTGATATAAACGGTTTGGCCATTGGGGCCGCATTTGCCTGCATATTTTTTATCAACCACCATTGAAGCGCCATTGGCTGCAATCTCCGAGGTTTTGTGGCCAACCTTTGTAGCGGTAGTGCCAATTTTGTGACCAATGGTTGAATCTTTGTGTGTTTGCGCCTGGCTTTGTGCAAACGAGAAAATCCCTGCTGCAACCAGCGCCACCTTTAATAAGTTTTTCATAGTATTTGAAATTGTTAATTCAAATACACTAACTCAAATATTCAGCCAAATGTTTCATTTCGGGTACAGGGGCCCGTTTCTCGTATAAAATAGCATAAACAGCATCGCAAATGGGCATATTCACTTTGTATTGTTTATTAACCTGGTGCAGGCAATTTACTGCATAATAGCCCTCTGCTATCATATTCATTTCCAGTTGCGCCGAGTTAACGGTATAACCCTTGCCAATCATATTGCCAAAGGTGCGGTTGCGGCTGAACTGCGAATAAGCGGTAACCATCAGGTCGCCCAGGTAGGCCGATTCTTTAATATCGCGTTGTATGGGATGTACTGCAGAAACAAAACGTTCCAGTTCGCGGATGGCATTGGATATTAAAACCGCCTGAAAATTATCGCCATACCCTACGCCGTGGCAAATACCGCCGGCAATGGCATAAATGTTTTTCAATACGGCGCCGTATTCGGTACCGTAAATATCGTCCGAAATATTGGTTTTGATATACCGGGTATTAAACATGCCGGCAAATTCAGCCGCAAGTCCGGTATCAATAGAAGCTATGGTTAGATAGGACAATTTTTCTAAAGCAACCTCTTCGGCATGGCAGGGGCCGCTGATCACCACGAAATGGTTAAGCGGAATGTTATAATGCTGATGCAAAAAATCACCGATGATCTGGTTTTCATCCGGCACTATGCCTTTAATAGCCGACACTATTTTTTTACCGGCAAGGTCTGCCGGGGCTATGCCTTTAAGGGCGTCTTTTAAAAAGGCCGCAGGCACATTGAGCAGTACATAGTCCGACTGGCTGATAAGATCCTGCAGATCTGTTGAAACATTTTTCGCGGGCAAATTGATCTCAACCGAGCTTAAATAATTAGGATTATGATGAAACTTGTGGATATGCTCAACCGCATTTGGATTGCGCATCCACCAAAAAACCTCTTTTTCAGTAGTATTATCGCAAAGGATCTTCACGTTGGCAGTTGCCCAGCTTCCACCGCCTACAACGGTAATTTTGTTCTTATGTTGATGCATCAATAAATAAAAATGTCCCGCCCGGTTTAATTGGCAGGACAAATTTAATGAAAAAAGTTTGCAGTTGGCGGTTTTCAGTTTGCAGTTGTCTAATTCAAAACTGCCAACTGCAAACTGCCAACTCCTGATTATTTCCCGTCTCCGGCAAACAGCTTGCTCTTATCTACTTTTTCTACGGCCATATTGTCGTTTAAAAGTTTGGCAATAGTGGCAAACGGGGCCGATACCACTTCATCCCCGGCTTTTAATCCGGATAACACCTGGATATAAGTATCATCCTGTATTCCGGTAGTTACCAGTACCTGCTTTACCTTACCTGCTTTATACACAAATACATATTCCTTTACCGGTGCAACTATCTGCGGTTTATTACTGTTATCCTGGCTCTGATCATCAGGTTTGGCAGCAGTGGCAGCCTTTTTTTCTTCGCGGGTAGTTACCGATTGAATCGGAACCGCAAGCGATTTGACATGACTGGTATTTATATCAACTGTTGCAGTAAGTCCCGGCCTGAAAGGGTTAGGGTTAGCAGCAGTTTTAATCAGCAGGTTTTTGTATGAATCCGGGCTGATCCTCACTTTAACGGTAAAATTGGTCACCTGGTCGGCATTGGTGCCAACCACATTTGCCGAGCTGCCAATTTCAGATACCACGCCTGTGAAGTTTTTACCTAAAAAGGCATCAACCTCAATTTTTGATGAATCGCCCAATTGGATACGGTTAATATCATTTTCGTTTACATCAACATTTACATCAAGCTGGCTCAGGTCCGAGATGGTCATAATTTCGGTACCGGCAAATTGCTGTGTTCCAAGTACCCGCTCACCTTTTTGAATAGATAGTTTTGAAACAACGCCATCCACCGGAGAATAAATAGTAGTTTTTACAAGGTTATCACCCGCTTCTTTAACCGATGCCTGTGACTGGGCCAAACCGTATGTTGAACTTACAACATTTTGTTTTGAAGCCTCAAATGCGGCCTTTGCGCCAAGGTAGCCTGATTTTGCGCTTTCAAACTCAGCTGCGGTAATCACTTTGTTTTGATAAAGGGCCTGATCTCTTTTGTAAATTGATTCCTGGTTATCAAGGGTGGCTTTTGCCTGGTTAAGCAACTCCTTTGAATTTCCGATCTGTGCTTTTTGAGTATTATATTGCGCCTCGGCACGGTCAAGTTCCGATTTTAAGATATCCGGCCTTATTTTACAAAGCAGTTCGCCTTTTTTTACTACGTCGCCTTCTTTTATAGGCAATTCCACAACTTCGCCCGAAACTTCAGGACTTATTTTTACCTCAACATGGGGCTTGATCTTGCCGCTTGCCGTTACTGTTTCATTGATTTCACGAACAGTAGCTTTTTCGGTGGCTACCTGTGTAAGTTTAGGCTTGCCAATTAAGCCGGTCACCTTTAATACGATGATTAAAACGGCCAGTGCGCCTAAGCTGATAAGAATATATTTTGTAGTTTTTCCCATGATTCTTTTTTATTTCGGATTTCGGAATTTCAATGTCGGATTTATTTATTTTTCAATTTTTTCATTTGCACATCTGCACATTTACAATATGATCGGGTTGCCAAGATAATAATCAATTACCTTACTTCTGAATACCACCTGGTATTGTGCTTCAATCATATCATTTTGTGATTTATTATAATTTGTAAGCGCTGTATTATAGTCAAGCGTATTAACCAGGCCTGCATCATAGCGTTGTTTGGTAATATTTAAAGCTTCCTTGTTTGAATTATAGGTTTGCGTTGCAGACTGGAGGCTTTTTTCAGCTGCCTGCAGGTCGAGCACCGCCTGTATAATAGTTTTGCTTAAAGTATTTTTTGCAAGTTGGGTAGTTAATTCAGCGTATTGATAATTCAGTTTGGCCTTCCGTACTGAGGTTTGAGCCGAGAACTTATTAAAAATAGGTATTTGCAAACTAAGTCCAAAAAACTGGTTAAAGTTATTGCTTAACTGGGTGCTAAAGGGTATGGCTAATAAGGTTGTATAGTTTTTTGCCTGGTTTGAATAGCTTGTACCAAGGCCGCCACCAAAACTTAAAACCGGATAGTAGTTGCCTTTGGCTATTTTTATGGCCTGAGCATAGGTTTGTTGCTGTAATTCGGCAAGGTGTATATCGGGGTTGTTGGTAAATGCCGTTTTTATAACGTCAGTTTCATCGTACACAGTTTTCACATCAGTTAATTTACTGATATCGGGTCTTTCTACAGTAATTTGCGCTGACGCATCCATCTCCATGTATTGTTTCAATATCAGGACGGCAATGTCAACCTGGTTTTGTGCATTGGTTAAATTTAGCAGCGTTGTTTGCACCTGTGCCTGTGCCTGTGCCAGATCAGCCCGGGTGCCATTCCCTGCATCAAGATTTTTCTGTGCCCTGTCTAAAGTTATTTGTGCGAGCGCAATTTGTTGTTTGGCCGCTATTACCAGGTCCTGATCGGTCAGGATGACCAAATAATCTGTAACAACATTTAGCAGCAGGTCGTTTTTAACTTTGGCAGTACCGGTTTTATCAACGTCAAGCGTCAACTTATTAAGTAGGATCTGGTTGTGCAATTGGCCGCCCTGAAAAAGCGTGACAGACAAATTGGCCTGTCCCTGTGCGTTCAAAGCCGACGTAGAATACGCAAACGCACCGGCTATCTGGCTTTTACCAAAATAATAATCTCCCTGCGAACTGGCGCTCAGGCTTGGCAACTGGTTGTATTTGGCTTGTTTATAATCCTCATCAGCCAATGCTTCTGTAAGCTGGGCTTGTTTAATAGTAAGATTATTTTTCACAGTCAGGTCAACAGCCTGCTGCAGGGTGATCACCTGTTGTGCTTTTGCCGTAAAACTTAGCATCAAAAAACATAGAATGCTTAAAATACCCGCTTTTATAAATCTGAATATGTTTTGTACCATAAGGTTATATTTGTATAATATTTTTAGATTTGAGATGTGAGAAATACATTATTAAATTTTGTTTTTCGTATCATTATACTAATTGTTTGTCGTTTTGTCTCCTGTCTCACATCTAAAATCCCATGTCCGAAAAATGTATCTTGTTAAAACACCCTGGCTGCTAAAAAAGCTTTACCCCAAGCTGATATGGAATGTTAACCATAACAAACGGTGTCTTTATATTACTTTTGACGACGGGCCTATACCTATTGTTACACCTTTTGTTTTAAATATTTTAAAACAATATAATGCGAAGGCTACCTTTTTTTGTATCGGGGATAATGTACGCAAACATCCCGATATTTTTGAGCAGGTAAAAAACGAGGGCCATGCCATCGGCAACCATACCTTTAACCACCTCAACGGCTGGAAAACCGACGATAAAACATACCTCGATAATTTTTTGCAGGCCGATAAGCTGATCAACTCCAATCTGTTCCGGCCACCGTACGGTCGCATCACCAGATCGCAGATAAAATTACTGAAAGCAGCAAAGCCGGAGCTAAGCATTATTATGTGGCGTGTACTGAGCGGCGATTTTGATATTAACCTAAAACCCGAAAAATGCCTCCAGAATGTACTGAAACATACCGGCAATGGTGATATTGTGCTGTTTCACGATAGTTTAAAGGCCTATCCAAGGTTGGAATATGCCTTGCCAAAGGCATTGGAACAATGGAGCAGGGAGGGGTTTACGTTTAGCCCACTGACCCCCTGAAGGGGGAATTGATTCGCGTTGATTTTGTACGTAACGATATTAATCGTAAATTTATATTTTAATAAAAGGAAATATGGAAACGATAACATTGGACCTGCTTGATGATAATGCATTGAATTTATTGAAAGATATGGAGGCACGGAAAATAATACGGATTCAGGATAATAAAGAAAAGCCAAAGGCTTTAAAAACAAATTTAGCGGCAAAATACAGTGGTGCAATGGCTAAGCAATCTCTCGAAGATATAAACAAGCAGCTAAAGGAGTTACGTGACGAATGGGATTAAAGTACCTTTGGGTCACAAACGCTGTTGTTCATTATCTCCAAAAAAATCTTCCGGACCGGCAACAAAAAATGATGAGCGATATTATAAACAGTTATCAGCCTGCAATATCAATCATTACTGAAATTGAACTGTTATGCTGGAAAACAGCTACTGAAAATGATGTTGTTGTTATAAATGACTTTATATCCGATTCCGTGGTTTATCAACTGAACCAAAGCATCAAATTGAAAACCATAGAGATAAGAAAAAAATACAGATTAAAGCTCCCCGATGCAATTATCGCGGCCTCTGCCCTGGCAAACAATCATATTTTAATTACCAATAACGTTGCAGACTTTGATAAAATATACAAGCTAAAGGTGATAGACCCTTTCAGGTTGAATAAATAAAAATCCCGTTTCGCCTTTGCTGAATTATTTCAAGCAGGATGATAAATATGCAGCAAATGAACAGGCAACAAAGGCGGGTAAGTTATTTTGTACCTAACAATATTAATCGTAAATTTATATTTTAATGTAAGGGAGATGCAAACGATAACATTGGATATACTTGACGATAATGCGTTAAATTTATTGAGGGACCTGGAAACACTAAACGTAATAAGGTTACACAATATTAAAGAGGACAGTCACACCCGCTCGATAAATGCGATCAAAAGTTATAAAGGGTTGATGACCAAACAGCCGCTTGAGGAGATAGAACAACAATTAAAGGATTTACGTAACGAATGGGATTAAAATATCTTTGGGATACCAATACCGTTGTCCACTATCTCCAAAAACAATTTCCGTTAGCCGGCGAAGAATTTATTGATAATACTTTGAATAAATATCAGCCCGCCATATCAATCATTACTGAAATTGAACTGCTATGCTGGAAGGACGCTACCGAAAATGATAAGCTTCTTATAAATAGTTTTATATCCAACTCCGTAGTTCACCAACTAAATCAAAACACCAAGCTGAAAACCATAGAGATAAGAAAAAAATACAGATTAAAGCTCCCCGAGATGCAATTATCGCGGCCTCTGCCCTGGCAAACAATCATATTTTAATTACCAATAACGTTGCAGACTTTGATAAAATACACAAGCTAAAGGTGATAGACCCTTTCAGGTTAAGTAAATAGCATCTTATTTGACTTCTGACTGCAAACTGCACACCGCCAACTGCCAACTATTTAGAACCCCTCCAAATAACATTTACACACTTCGCTGACAGCATTTAATCGTAATTTTTGTAAATTCGCCGCATTAGTCGGCCATGGGCTGGTTAAATCAATTTTTTACTCACCTAAAGATCAGATACAATGGCTTTTGATTTAGATATGATCAAAAAAGTTTACGACCGCTACAGCACCCGCGTGGCTGCTGCACGTAAAGCGACCGGCAAACACCTTACATTAACCGAAAAAATATTATACGCCCACCTTTCCGAAGGCGATGCTAAAACAGCTTATGGCCGCGGTGTAGATTATGTTGACTTTGCACCCGACCGCGTTGCTATGCAGGATGCTACCGCACAAATGGCGCTGCTGCAGTTTATGCAGGCGGGCCGTCCGCAGGTTGCCGTACCTTCAACGGTGCATTGCGATCACCTGATCCAGGCTAAAATTGGCGCTGTTGAAGATTTATCCACCGCAAAAGATGTAAATAAAGAAGTTTATGATTTCCTGGCTTCGGTATCTGATAAATACGGACTGGGTTTCTGGAAACCGGGCGCTGGTATTATCCACCAGGTTGTGTTGGAAAACTATGCCTTCCCCGGCGGTATGATGATCGGTACCGATTCGCATACGCCTAATGCCGGTGGTTTAGGTATGATAGCCATTGGTGTTGGCGGCGCTGATGCCTGCGACGTAATGGCCGGTTTGCCATGGGAGCTTAAATTCCCGAAACTGATCGGTGTTAAACTAACCGGAAAACTTTCCGGCTGGACATCAGCAAAAGACGTGATCCTTAAAGTTGCAGGTATCCTTACCGTAAAAGGCGGTACCGGCGCTATTGTTGAATATTTTGGCGAAGGTGCACGTTCACTTTCTGCAACCGGCAAAGGTACCATCTGTAACATGGGCGCGGAAATCGGTGCAACTACTTCTATTTTTGGTTATGATGAAAAATCAGCAGCCTACCTTAGCGGTACCAAACGTGCCGATATTGCCGAATTAGCCAATGCGGTAGCCGAACATTTAACCGGCGACCCTGAGGTTTACGCCAACCCCGAACAATATTTCGACCAGGTAATTGAGATCAACCTCAGCGAGCTTGAACCGCATGTGAACGGTCCGTTTACACCCGACCTGGCATGGCCTATCTCTAAATTCGCTACAGCGGTAAAAGAAAACGGCTGGCCTGTTAAGCTTGAAGTTGGTTTGATAGGTTCATGCACCAATTCATCTTACGAAGATATTACCCGTTCGGCTTCTATCGCCAAACAGGCTATTGATAAACATTTAAAAACCAAAGCAGAGTTTACTATTACCCCCGGTTCGGAACTGGTGCGCTATACAGTTGAGCGTGACGGCTATTTAGCAACTTTTGAAGATATGGGCGGTGTAGTATTGGCAAATGCCTGCGGCCCTTGTATAGGCCAGTGGGCGCGTCATACTGATGACCCTACGCGCAAAAACTCTATCATCACTTCCTTCAACCGTAACTTTGCCAAACGTCAGGACGGCAACCCGAATACCCACGCGTTTGTGGCTTCGCCGGAGATTGTTACCGCGTTTGCTATTGCAGGTGATTTAACTTTTAATCCGTTAACCGATACCCTTACCAACGAAAAAGGCGAGCAGGTAAAACTGGACGAACCATTGGGCATTGAAATGCCGGTAAAAGGCTATGCTGTTGAAGATGCCGGTTACCAGGCCCCTGCCGAAGATGGCAGCAAGGTTGAAGTGAAGGTTGACCCAAAATCGGCACGTTTGCAATTGCTTGATCCTTTCTCTGCATGGGAAGGCACCGATATTACCGGCTTAAAGCTTTTAATAAAAGCCAAAGGCAAATGTACCACCGACCATATCTCTATGGCTGGTCCGTGGTTAAAGTTCCGCGGGCATTTGGATAATATCTCCAACAATATGCTCATCGGCGCTATCAACTATTTTAACAATACTGCCGACAGCGTAAAAAATGAACTTACCGGCGAATACGGTCCGGTACCGGCCACACAGCGCGATTATAAGGCGCATGGCATAGGTTCAATAGTAGTTGGCGACGAGAACTATGGCGAAGGCTCATCACGTGAGCATGCCGCTATGGAACCACGCCATTTAGGTGTACGTGCCATCCTGGTAAAATCATTTGCCCGTATCCACGAAACCAACCTTAAAAAACAAGGTATGCTGGGCATTACTTTTGCCGATAACAACGATTACGATAAAATTCAGGAAGACGATATTATCGACATCACCGGTTTAACCACCTTTGCCCCCGGCAAGCAATTAACCGTTGTATTGCACCATAAAGACGGCTCGACTGATAGCTTTGCAGTAAACCACACCTATAATGCACAGCAGATAGAATGGTTTAAAGCCGGCGGCGCACTGAATATCATCCGCAGGCAAATGGCATCGTAAGGTGAAAGGAGAAAGGCACAAGTATCTTTAAACTTTCGCCCCCACTCTCTTTAAAAAAACATAAGCCTTCCCGATTTGGGTAAAAAACTTTTGTCATTGCGAGGTACGAAGCAATCGCGAACTATGCATAGCAGTTATGCAAGGCGGCCATGGAAAGTCCGCGATTGCTTCGTACCTCGCAATGACATGATGGCTTTTGGGTTGTTTCTCCCAACCGCCGCCTGTTCAAGTGTCCACCACTTGAACACATAATATTTTGAGTGTCCCCGCTCATGTCATTGATCGAGCATTGCCACTTACAAATAAATATAGCCGGAACCGGGAGCGTGAACGCTCCCAACAAATTCATTCAAGTTTGGACAATGAACGGGCGGCGACAATCACCTTATAATAGTTAAACTTCCCGAAAGCAGGTTACAATTGGTACCCAGGTTGATGATATAATAATAAACCCCTACAGGCAATTGCTTACCGTTATAGGTGCCGTCAAACGGGGTGGTATAACCTTTTGATTCAAATACTTTTTGCCCGCTGCGGGTAAAAACCTGCACTTTGGCCGCCGGGTAATTTGCGATTCCGTTAATTTTCCAGAAATCATTAATTCCATCGCCATTAGGCGTAAAGGCGTTTGCAATATCAAGTGAAGTTATCCCCACACTTGCCTGCACTGCTGTCCTCGTGCTTTCGCAATCACCTGATACCTGGCTGACATAATAAAACCCGTTTGCTTTTACGGTTATTTTAAAACTGCCGTTTGCCTGTTCATCAACCGGCGTTGCGCTTGTTTCCGAAGTGTACAACCGATAGCTGTATGCTGCCGAAGGATTAGTTACCTGCAAAAGAGCATCGCCCGGACTGCATAACTGCACATTACCTGCCAACGGCGCTGGTATTATATTATCCTGATTTTTCACCTGGTATACCGTCGATACCAAACCACAGTTACTGGCATCATTAACATTTAAAGTGTAAAGCCCCTCACCCACCCCGGTGAGATTTGGTGCTGAGGAAATTGTACTATTACCTGCATTAAGCCAGGTGTAAGTATAAGGCGGCACACCACCGGTAACCTGTATATTGGTAATACTTCCGGTTTTTAAGGCACATTGGTCATTTGTAACCTGTTCGGAACCGGGTATTATTTGCAGCTGGGGTATGGTTGTCACAACATAACTGTTATACAAATTTTCGCAGCCGTTTTGGTCGGTTAAAAAAAGCTGGTAAGTTCCGGCTGCAAGATCAATAATGGCAGCACTTTTTCCACCCGTTGTCACTCCCTGGCTGTTTACCCAGCGGGCGGAGTTAACCAGCACGTCTGTGGCAACCGTAATTGTGCCATTACTTTTTCCGGTACAAGCCGGCACAATAACAGCAGCGTAAACCGGAAATTGCGTTGGCGCCTGTTGCCCGATATGATAAGTTTTGCTTGTTTTACTGCAACCGAAACTGTTTGATGTAGTAAGAATATAATCGCCCGGCGCAGCATTTTTCAGGTCAGCTGTTGTCCCAGCCATTTTATTATTGGCGTCTGTCCATTGGTATTGGGTAGCCCCGGAAGCTACTATCCCGGTTACCGAACCGTTATCCTTACTGCAACTGGCAATAGTTGTCAGGGCTTTGGATTCGTCAAGGATAATGCCGTTGGTTTCGGGTATTACAATAGCCGAGGAGTAAACCGGGCCGCACTGGCTGTCATCTGTCACCTCTAATTTATAGGTACCTGCCGGCTGACCGGTAAGGTCCTGCGTTGTGCTCACGGTTTGCTGTTGATCGTTCCACCAGATGTACTTTAACGTGCCGGTGCCTGTGACCACCAGGTTAGTAATTGAACCTGTTGATTGCCCGCAGTTGGTGGATTGGATAAGGGATTTGCTTTGGTCGATATTGGGGCCGGAAATGTTCTTGAGGATTATTGGGCCATAGGTTTTAACACACCCTCGTTGGCCGGTAACTTGTAATGTATAGGCGCCCGCACTAAGATTATTTATATCAAGTTGGGTGCCTTTTATATTCCCGTGGGCATCTAACCATGCATACTTGTCACCAAACGCAACATTTAAATTGGTTATTGAACCACCATTGCCGCACGATGGATTTACAATGTGAACATATTGACTATCTATTTTGGGTGAGTAATCAAATATTTGAATAGTCTCCGAATAAGCCACACAGCCAAACTGATCTGCTTTAAGCCGATACTTACCGGGAGGTACGTTTAATAAATCTAAATTTGTCCCAACTACATTATTTGCGCTATCAAGCCATTCTACCGTTTTTGCATTAACAGTATAAATCCCGGTGATTGAACCACCGACGTTGCATTCAGCATTAATTACTATTGGGAAAGACTGGTTATAATATATTCGCGTATCGGTAAACTCTGATGACACATGATCCAATGTGGCTCCGGCCATTACACCATAACCGGCTTCAAGTGGCGCGTTATATGCCCATTTACCGTTTGCATCTGCATTTGTTGACGTAATAAAGGTTTTGGGTTGGCACTGGGTACATTCCTTGTCCGTATAAAATAATTCTACACGGGCATTAGGTTTAGTCGTACCGCTCACCGACGTCGGCGTCAAATTGTCGACTGTGACACCCAAAGGCTTTTTATCGGGCGCAATATTATAAATAAAAGGAGAGCCATTGTTGCAATAAAAAGAGTTGTGCGACAATTCAACATCAAACAACGGGTCAAGCCCTACCGTCGGAGAAAAAGTTGATACCTGGACTACCCCTATAAAGTTTGTCGTAGGGTCATTACTTTGCGCACAGTTGGTGAATATATTTCCCTCGCTTGTGTTGGTTCCTCCAACCAAGATGGTTCCCTGCATGTAGGTTAATACTATAGCAGACGGATTAATCGGCAATTTATTTTTCAGATCGGATGATACGCCGAAAAAATTTCGTTGTATTTGCAAATTCAGTAACTGGAATCCGTTGACTGCAAGTGCGTACCCAAAAACATTATCTGTAATAGATATTGCAGTCGATTGATTGTAAGTCAAGTTGGGATCGACGCCGATGGACAAATAATTGTTATCGTTTATATTCGTGGTCTGCTGATGCGCATTGGCGCCGAAGATGTTGTTCTTAATGGTGTAATTTGCGTTCTCAGAAAAGTTGTTTGTTCCGTAAGATGGGGACAGCGCGGTAATTGCATAAAAAACATTGCCTTCGGCTTTGGTGTCACCGCCAACCGTTGCATTGTAAACAAAGTTTAAGACAAATTGCGACGAGCTATTACCGGCATCTGTGGCTATGCCATCCTCTTTTACGCCCACAAAATTGTTTTTGCAAATAAAATTTTCAGTTGAACTTTTGTTACGGAAATAAGCGCCTTCGCCAACCGCGCATTGTAAAGCTTCGCTGCAATTATAAATCACATTCCCTTTTCCCGGTTGGCCGAGTGTAATGGTTTTGTTATTACCGTCAATGATGATTGCCGCCACTCCGTTATATATGTCATACGGCTCGGGGAAAAAGCTTTTTATTATCAAACCATCTATTTCTACGCTATTTACACTTTGTATCAGAAAATAATCAATGTATGAGTTTTGAGCAGTGTAACTACCTCCCACGATGACCTTGGCGCCGTTGACCGAAAGCAAGGTGCCCGGCTGAGTGCTGCCATCTATGACCATATCACTGGTTATTGCCGGTAGGTTTGACAGTAAAGTGATTGTCCTTCCCGCCACACTCGTATCCGCTATATTAAAATTAATATAATCCTTTACAGCATTCCCATTCGCCGCCGCCAGCGTCAGCGCCTCCCGCAGCGTCCCCGGCCCTGAATCGGCATTGCTGGTTACTACAAATACCGCAGAAAACGCCTTAACCGATAAAGCAATTAAAAAAAATAAAAGTAAAATCCGTTTATAAAACATGGGACAGGTTTTCAACAGGTAAAGTACAAGTTTTAGTGCAGCAAAAATGTTAAAAACCATCCCGATTCATACAAACTTCCTATCTGATAAGCGTTAAACTGCCCGAAAACAGATCGCAACTTGTGGCCAGGTTTATAATAAAATAATAAACGTCGGCGGGCAATTTCTTTCCGTTATAGGTGCCGTCAAAAGGGTGCGCATAGCCTTTTGATTCAAATACCCGTTGCCCTGACCGGTTGAATACCTGTACTGTTGTAGCCGGGTATTTTTCAATACCGGTAATGTCCCAGTAATCATTAATCCCATCCCCGTTTGGCGTAAAGGCGGTGGGGAACTTAACATCAATAAGCACCACTTCAATATGTACTTTGGTCCGTGGACTCTCGCACGAGCCTACGTTATAGGATACATAGTAATCGCTGGTTTGATCCACCTGAATGCTAAATCTGCCCGAAGTATTGGTATAAGCAGGAACAATATCAGTGATCTGGTTGTACAGATTATACACTCCCGTTTTGGGGCTTATCACGTTTATGGGCACAATTCCGGGCGAGCATACGGTATGGTCGGCGAGGCTGGGTTGCGCCGGTATTATTTCGTTATTGCCAACAGTATAATTGGTGTCGAGGGGTATGGCACAGGTGGTATTATCAGTGATATGCAGGTGATACGAACCTTGTCCAACTCCGGTTAAATCAAGGTTATTTCCAACAATTTTTCCGCCGGGGTTAACTGTCCATGTAATATTGTAAGGCTCAACCCCGCCTGTTATGGCAACACCCTTAATACTGCCAAATTGCTGGTCGCACACATCTGCAGTACTAACCGGGTTACTTGAGGGAGCAAACTGCAGCAAAGGCGTATTTAAAATCACATAAGGCCCGCCTAAAACAGAAGGACAACCGTGACTGTCAGTAACGTTAAGCGTGTATGATCCGGGAGCTGCGTTAGTTAAATCGGCAACATAACTTGCCACGGTGCCTGCAGCATCAGTCCACTGATAGGTTTGCGGAATTATTTTACCGGAAAAAGTTAAATGCACACTGCCATTATTCAAATGGCATGTAGCGGGTGTAACAACTGTGTTTTGTACCGTGAACACGTCAGGTGCAAGGCGGGTTACGGTAAAATATTTATCATTGCTGCAGTTGGTAACAGTATTAACGGCGTGGAGGCGATAAGTACCTTCGGCCAGGTTAAATAAATCGAGGTTGCTTTGATTGGTAGTAATCGGGGCGCCTGAGGGATCATACCACTGAAACGAATCGGCGTTTTGCGTAGATATCCCTGTGATTGAACCATCGTTGTTGCCGCATTTGGGCTGCGTTATAAATGCATCAGAAATTATAACGGAGTTTGTTTCGGATATAAATATAGGCGGGGTTGAATACGGGCTGCACTGGCTTTGATCGCTGAGTGTTAACGTATAACTGCCGCCCGGAACATTGGTCAGATCAAGCTTGGTTGATATCTGCTTACCCGTAGCATCCTGCCAGCTGTAAGATAAAGTACCTATACCAACATAAGTAGTTATATTTTTAATAGAACCATCAGCAATACCGCAGCGGGCCGGGTTTACCTGCATTGTGGAAAGATCATAATCCGGCCCTGGCTTTGCTTTTATGGTTACCGGGGCTGACGTTACTTTACACCCGGCATCGTCTGATATGGTCAGGGTATAAGTACCCTCGGGCATTACCGGCGATTTGCCGCCGGCTATGGTGTTACCGTTTGCATCCTTCCAGGTAAACTGTACATTGCCTGTGCCGCCCGTATAGTTAACATCAAACTGGAATTGCTTTTGCCTGCATACCGGTACCGGAGAAATGATATTCTGAATTTTAATTCTTTGATCCGTTATCTCAAATAATTGAGTAACTTTCTGGCACCCGCCCGGGTATTGAACGGTTAACCGGTAATTACCCGGCAACAAATTGGCGATATTCTGTGTATCGCCAACAGGCGTCAATGTGCCGTTTTGCTCAATTTTATCCCAATGAAATAAAAAGCCGCTCCTGGTTTGCGACAGCGTGATGCTGCCATTATAAGCACAGGTGTATTGTTTTATAACCAGATCATTATTCTGTATAATGAGTGACGAAAAGGGGGAAGTATTTTTATTTGCATCGGTTGCCGTAGCTATCACAGCCTGGGTTATGCTGCCGTTGTATATCCACTTTCCGTTTGCATCAGCCGCCACGGTTGTAATATAAGTTTTCCCCTGGCAAATATTGGGGCAGTCATCCGAATAAAATAATTCAATTTGCGAGTTGGGCGTTGCTACACCCGATACGGCTGTACTGCTGAAATTAAGCACCTGTACAAAAGGCACCTGATAACTATATGTGTTAACGCTTATGCCATAATTAGTATTGCAAAATATACTGTTTTGTGTGATTAAAGCATGGGTGTCATTTAATGCTTCAATACCATAAGTATTATAAGCTATGTAGTTTTTGCCGGCTGCGTTTGGCCCGCCAATTGTACCGGATGAAGCGACGCCGGCCTTGATACCTTCCCCGTTCCCCAGGTTTTTTGTACCTGTAATATCTGTGCCTATCTTATTGCCTTTTATTAAAAAAGCAGCATTCTCAACATAAATCCCATAATAAGACTGCCCCGATATCACATTATTAAGTATGCTGGCGGTTGTATTACCTGATGATATATTGATACCGTAAGTTACCAAAAAAGCACTTTGCTGAAATAGCGGACTTTGCCTGTAACTTATGGCGCCGGTATAGTCGGTACCAATTTTATTGTTTTGGATGCTTACAGTATTTGGGGTTACTGTATAATAGTACCCTGTCTGTACGCCTATATTTGTAACATTGCCAGCAATAACGTTACCAAACGTTGCATCTTTGCCGCCTATAGTCAGGTCGCCATTTAAAAAAACATTAATGCCAAATATATTGCTGGCAGGGGTTACGCCATCGTCGGCAACACCAATAAAATTATTCTGAACCAGGATACCTGTTGTTGTTATAGTATAATAATAATTATTGCTGTTGTATATGCCATAAATATTGCCGCAAATTACGTTGCCTTTGCCGGGGGCGCCAATGGTAATATTTGAAACACTACCCTGCAATAAAATTCCTGAGCCCTGGTTGCTGTCATAAATTGCAAGGTTGGTGATTTTTGCAAAATTGCGGATGTATAATCCGTAAATTTCTATTTTTTGCGCAGTCTTGCCGCCAAAATTCGTATCGCCATTAATATAAAGGCAACTAAAGTATGCCGGCGACGTTTCAGGCTCAATAATTACCCTGGCATCAGAAACGCCAAACGGTATGCCAGGCTGTGTTGTACCATCAATAACCAGATTTGAAGTAACAAAAGGCAGCTGTGTTTTTAATCTGATCGTTCGGTCGGATATCAGGGAGCCGGGTAAATTAAACCTGATAGTATCCTGCACAGTGGTTCCGTTTGCAGCTGCATTGTTCAGTGCCTCGCGCAGCGTGCCCGGCCCCGAATCAGCGTTGCTGGTTACTACAAATACCGCAGAAAATGCTTTAAATGTTAAGGCTGTTATAAAAAATGAAAGTAAAATCCGCTTATAAAACATTGTTCAGGTTTTCAAGGGGCAAAATACAAATTTTTAACATAAAACGGATGTCAATTTCAGGTTATGCAATTGTTAGAGAATTTCAAAAATCGTACCTTTGCGCTAAATTTATTGACCCCATTTTCATGAAGCTGAATATTGATTACCAGGAACAATTCCAGTCACGGCATATAGCGCCAAACCAGGCAGATACCGCGCAAATGTTAAAAACAATCGGTGTAAATTCACTGGACGAATTAATCGCCCAAACCGTGCCGGAAAAGATCAGGCTAAAAGCCCCGCTCAACCTTCCGGCGGCAAAAAGCGAGTTTGATTACCTGAACACGCTGCAACAAACGGCTTCAAAAAACAAAGTATATAAATCATTTATAGGCCAGGGTTATTATGATGTGATTGTTCCGGGCGTAATCCAGCGCAATATTCTCGAAAATCCGGGCTGGTACACCCAATATACGCCTTACCAGGCCGAAATTTCACAGGGGCGTTTACAGGCCCTGCTAAATTTCCAAACTATGGTTATTGACCTTACCGGGATGGAAATAGCCAATGCTTCGCTACTTGATGAAGGTACTGCCGCTGCCGAAGCGATGTTTATGCAGTACAGCCTGCGCAAAAATCAAAATGCCAAAGTGTTTTTTGTATCCGAAGAGCTGTTTCCCCAAACTATCGATATTTTAAAAACCCGCGCACAACCTTTTGGCATTGAGCTGCTGATTGGCGACCACCGCGAAGTTGAACTTACTGACGCCATGTTTGGCGCCATAGTTCAATATCCCGCAGGAGACGGCGCAATTTATGATTATACCGCTTATGCAACAGAAGCGCATGAAAAAGGCATAAAACTTACTGTAGTTGCCGATATGATGAGCCTGGCGCTTTTAACCCCTCCGGGCGAGTGGGGCGCTGATATTGTAGTTGGTTCAACCCAACGCTTTGGCGTTCCGATGGGCTTCGGCGGGCCTCATGCTGCCTTTTTTGCTACAAAAGAAGAATACAAACGATCTATGCCGGGCCGCATCATCGGCGTCACCATTGACAGCGCCGGAAATTACGCTTTGCGGATGGCGCTGCAAACCCGCGAACAACATATCCGCAGGGATAAAGCGACTTCAAATATTTGTACGGCGCAGGCATTACTGGCTATTATGGCGGGTATGTACGCGGTTTATCACGGTCCTTCGGGCATAAAACTGATTGCGGAAAGAATTCACGGTCTTACTGTTTTGTTAGAAAAATCGTTGGAACAATTAGGTTATGAGCAACTGAACGCATCGTTTTTTGATACGCTGAAGTATGAGCTTGGCGATCTGGCCAGCCCTATCCATGCGGAAGCTATCAATAACAGTATGAACTTCCACTATAAAGGAACAGAGGTTACCATTGCTATTGATGAAACAACATCACCCGAAGATATTAAAACCATCGTCCGCTTTTTTGCAAGGGTAAAAGGAAAATCCCTGAATGACGTAAGCTTTGACGAGTTAAAGGAAAACATTCAAACGGTTATCCCGGCTGGTCTGCAACGTCAATCGGCTTATTTAACGCATAGTTTATTCAATTCGCATCATTCAGAACATGAGATGCTGCGTTATATCAAATCGCTCGAAGCAAAAGACCTTTCGCTTTGCCACTCGATGATTGCCCTGGGTTCGTGCACCATGAAACTGAATGCGACCACCGAAATGGTACCGGTAACCTGGACCGAGTTCAGCAAAATACACCCCTTTGCCCCAACCGATCAGGTTGGTGGTTATATGCAGGTATTTGATGAACTGAATAACTGGCTCAGCGAAATCACCGGCTTCGCAGCCATGAGTTTACAGCCAAATGCCGGGGCACAAGGTGAATATACAGGATTAATGGTGATACGCGCCTATCACCAGGACAAGGGCGACAGCCACCGCAATATCGCACTGATCCCTTCTTCGGCGCACGGCACCAATCCCGCATCTGCGGCAATGGCCGGCATGAAGATCATCGTGGTAAAATGCGACGATAACGGAAATATTGATGTTGCCGATCTGCAGGCAAAAGCTGAACAATATCAAAATGAACTATGCTGCCTGATGGTTACCTATCCGTCAACGCACGGTGTATTTGAGGAGTCGATCATCGAAATATGTGAGATCATTCACCAAAATGGCGGTCAGGTTTACATGGACGGCGCAAACATGAACGCACAGGTTGGCCTTACAAGTCCGGCCAATATTGGGGCCGACGTTTGCCACTTAAACCTGCATAAAACATTTTGCATCCCGCATGGCGGGGGCGGTCCGGGCGCAGGCCCGATAGGGGTTGCCAAACACCTGGTCCCTTATTTACCGGGACATGCCGTTGTTGATATTGAGCGGGGTAAATCCATCCATGCGGTAGCATCTGCCCCATGGGGATCTGCGTCCATATTAATTATCTCCCATGCCTATATTGCTATGATGGGCGGCGAAGGCTTAACCAATGCCACCCGTTACGCCATACTGAACGCGAATTATATTAAAGCGCGTTTGGAGCATCATTACCCGGTTTTATATACCGGGGCTAATGGCCGCTGTGCGCACGAAATGATATTAGACTGCCGCGCCTTTAAACATTTCGGCGTAGAAGTAACCGACATTGCCAAACGCTTAATGGACTATGGTTTCCATGCGCCGACCGTATCGTTCCCGGTTGCAGGTACGCTGATGATTGAGCCTACAGAGTCGGAACCAAAACATGAACTCGACCGTTTTTGCGATGCGATGATCTCTATCCGTCACGAAATTGATAACGTAGAAAAAGGGCTATCCGACAAAACTGATAACCCGCTGAAAAACGCACCGCATACCGCATCGGTTATCACCGCGAATGAATGGGAACATCCTTATACCCGTCAAAAAGCGGCATTCCCGCTGCCTTACGTGGCCGCCTATAAATTCTGGCCGTCAGTAGGGCGTGTAAATGACACCTATGGCGACAGGACGCTGATATGCAGCTGCCCGCCTTTGGAAGAATATGCTTTTGAGGAAAGTGTGATTGAGTAGATGTGCGGATTTTGAATGTGCAGATATGCGGATTTCAGATGTGCAGATGATCTTGGTGTTCGGGACTTACGAAGTTTTTTAAACTTCGTAAGTCTTGTTTCGCCTGGCCAAGCATGCCCGTTTCTGACATGCATACTGTTTACCTTGCATGCGTATTTTGTCTGAATCAGAATTTTCAGAATTAGAGAATTAGCAGAATTTCGAAAAATTCATTAATTCGATAAATTCGGGTCCAGGCAATTGTTAATCTGTGCATAACCGACCATGCCCGTTTCTCACATGCTGGCGTCTGACACTATATATGAAATCCGAATGTGATATATCTCCAGATAACAAACGGTAAGTACAAAACCGTTAAAATTAATTGTATCAATTTAAAAAACTTTAATTTGTCAGGATTCTTATTTTCTAAAGCGTAATATATATTTCCAAGATTAATCAAAGTTGGGACGAGAATTGGTATTAAGACCCAAGCAACTGCATTTCCGTTTGAATACAACAGACTATCAGTGCCCTCTCCTAAAAAGATCATTGACACAACAGGGTAACAATAAAAAATAAATAATCCTAAAATCAATTCGCCAAGTGAAACCATTACTACTTTAATCCATTTTACATTGTTTTTTTCAGAATTATCCATAGTGTATTAT
>JBIOHE010000025.1:0-22921 GCA_044448725.1 Sphingobacteriales bacterium
GCATAAATTTGATAAGCATAATTTAACCTTATTAGCCGGTTATTCGCAGCAGCAAAGTGAAATTCAACTTTCACAAGGCGGCGGCACAGGGTTTCCGCAAACCGGCAATGTTCAAAACATAAATAACGCCGCTACGCCATTAACAATCATAGTGCCTTATCCATTGATTTATGATGCACTTCAATCATTTATTTCACGTATAAATTATGATTATGATGGTAAATACCTGTTTGCGTTTATTATGCGTGCCGATGGTTCCTCCAAATTTGCTCCCGGGCATCAGTGGGGATATTTCCCTTCAGTTTCCCTGGGCTGGAATTTAACCCGCGAAAGTTTTTTACAGGATAGTAAAAATATTAATGCATTGAAATTACGCGCCAGCTACGGTCAGTCGGGCGACCAGGAGAATGTTCCGCCATATCAGAACTATGCCTATTGGGGTGCCGCTAAATACAATGGCGACGCCGGTTTTGTGCCTTACAATATGTTAGGCGCCAAGCCGCCAACATGGCAAACAAATACAACATTTAACATTGGCGCCGACTTTGAGTTATTTAATCACTTTTTAAGCGGTTCAGTTGAATATTTTATTTCTGATCAGGAGAGGCTATTAAGCCAGCAACAGATACCTGGTACTACAGGCTTTCAATGGGCTTATGGAAACTTCGGTAAAATTGAAGATAAAGGTTTAGAAATTCAATTAAATACAAACAACATTAAAACCAATAACTTTACCTGGACAAGTTCTTTCAATATTTCGTTCCTGACCAACACCATCAAATCATTAGCGGTAGATAATCAGTACATTAGTTCTTATAATGATCAGTCGCCCACCAATATCTTAAAAATAGGGCAGCCTGTTGGTACGTTTATTGGCGTTCGTTTTGCTGGTGTTAACCCTGCTAACGGCGATGCGCTATACTACGCGGCAGACGGCACTAAGGAAAGGGCCGATCAGGTAAATTTCACCCGCGATGCAACTGTTATCGGTAATTCCAGGCCAAAATTCTTCGGCGGGTTCAGTAATGATTTTAAGTACAAAAAAATTGATATGCTTATTGCCACTCAGTTTTCTTATGGTAATAAGGTATTTAACTTAATCCGTACTACCTACGAAAGTTTAGGCTGGAGCAGCGCATCAACACCTGCCGGCGCATATTTAGGCGGGGTTTACGCCAATAATGATACAAGGGTATTAGGCGCTTGGTCGCACCCCGGTCAGATAACCAATATTCCACGGCCTTCATTTTTGATGCAAAACTATTTTCCTAACTCAAGCGAGTTTCTCGAAGATGGTTCGTTCTTTAAAATCCGTACTGTTAGTCTTGGCTATACAATTAGCAAAACCAAATATTTTAGCGGTATAAGGTTATATGTACAGGCCGAAAACTTACTTACCCTAACAAAATATATTGGTTTTGATCCTGAAGTAAGTTCTACAGGCGGGTCGAGTGCGAGCGCCCAAACAGCAGGTATTGACTATGCAGCTTATCCGCCTGCCCGCACATTGAGTTTAGGGGTTGATTTGAAATTTTAATTAAGAAATACTATGAAAAAATTAATAAATATATCGGTTGTCAGTTTAACTGCAGCACTGGTGATAACGATTAGCAGTTGCGTAAAACTCAACCAAATATCACCAACGGCTGTTCAGGCATCGCAGCTTTTTAAAGATTCTCTCGGACTTTCTTCGGCTTTGACAGGGCTTTACAGCACTTTAGAAGTCCAGGATTATTATGGGGCAAATTACCCGATGATGTGTGATTTGAATAGCGACAACGGTGTTGCAGGCGGCTACAACAACACTTCAATAAATGAGTTCGGCGCATATAGTGTTACCTCTTCGAATATTTTTATCCAAAACACTTATGTGGCTGTTTACAAAACAATTGCCACTGCAAACGCCATTATAGCAGGTGAAAGCACCGTTGCAGGCGCATCTGCACAATACCTGAATTTGGTAAAAGGGCAAGCCTTAACGCTCAGGGCGATGGGGCATTTTGATTTATTACGGGCTTTTGGCTACCATTGGGATTTAACTTCCCCTTATGGTATCCCTGTGGTTACTTCGGTTCAAACAAGCACATCGGTTGTGCCGCGCAGCACGGTAGCAGCTACATATACCTCCATTATTGCCGATTTAACACAAGCCGCCACATTATTAAATTCAAACACCAGCCGCAATCCTAATTACGTAAACCCGGCAATTGTAAATGCATTGCTGGCACGGGTTTATTTATATCAGAAAGATTATGCAAATGCCGCTAAGTATGCTACGCTGGTTATTAACGACGGTGCTTTTTCGCTGCTCGACCAAAACAACTTTACCTCTGTTTACACCTCAAAAAACAGCAAGGAATCGGTTTTTGAATTGCCTTTTAACCAGCAAAACCAAAGCGAGTATAACGCAACAACTTATGCCCGCCCAACGGCTGCCTCAACCGAAGTATTATTTATTTTAAACCCGAATTTGAAGACGTTCTTACAAAACCGCACGGGTGATATGCGTTATAATTTAGTGGATACAACCAATCCCAACGGCTATTTCCGCACACTAAAATACAGCAATGATATCAAACAAAAGGACAACTCTGCTTATGTGATCCGTATTGCCGAAATGTATATGATCAGGGCCGAAGCGCTCGGGCGGGTAAATGGCCTCGCCGATCTGAACATGATCAGGACAAACCGGGGACTGGCTGCTTTACTGCCGACCGATGTGCCGGACGACCCTACTTACGCCCAGGCAGTATCAGACGAGGACCGCGCTGAATTTAACTTTGAAGGGCACCGCTATTTCGATCTGGCACGCACGGGCCAGGTGGTTACTGTATTACAGCCTTTAACCGGTGGAACTTTAACGATTGCAAATTCATGCTTCCCGATACCACTTAGAGAAATCAACGCGACAAACGGAGCAGTAGTTCAAAACCCGGGGTATTAATTAATTATTGAATTATTGATTTGTTGAATTATTGAATTAATGAACTCGTTAATACTTAATTATTCAAAAATCAATAATTCAATAATTCAATAATTCAAAACTACCAAAATGGCACACCATTCTCTTTCCCGTTTATTAAGATCTGCCTTTTTTGAAGCAGTGAAAGAAGACCGGGAAGCATCCGCCCTGTTCAATGAATACTGTGACGGCAGGCGAAAGTTTTTAAAGCAAGTGAGCTTTACAGCCGGTGCATTGGCCCTTACACCCGGCATACTTAGCCTTGCCTCCTGCGGAAAAAGCAGTGAAGGAAGTATAGCGATTGTCGGCGCAGGGATAGCTGGCTTAAACGCGGCCTACCAGTTGCAAAAAAATGATATTAAATCAACTATATATGAAGCATCCGACCGGATAGGCGGGCGTATGTTTACTTTGTATGATGAGTTTGGCAAAGGCATAACAACCGAAGTGGGCGGTGAACTGGTGGACACAACCCACGCCGACATCCTGCAGCTGGTAAAAGAGTTCGGCTTAGGCTTATATGATCTTAGACAAGATCCCCTTGCACCAAAAACCTATTATTTTGGCGGTAAATTCCGGTCGGACGATGAGCTGAAAGAAGCATTAAAGCCCTTTGTTGTTCAGCTGATGAAAGACATCAAATCATTACCCGATGTTATCAGTTATAAAGCTGCTGCACAATTTGAGCACCTGGATAAACAATCCGTCACCGCTTACCTGGCCGCCCTTGGCGTAAAAGGCTGGCTGTCCGACTTTTTGAATGTAACCATAACCCGCGAGTACGGCATGGAGGCTTCGCTACAGTCGGCGGTAAACTTCCTCATTATGTTTATTGCGCCTGTAGCTTCCGAAAAAAACTATGAACTGTTCGGTCCGGAACATGAGGTATTTAAGATTAAAGGCGGGAGTAATACGGTAACCAACGCCCTGTACGAAAAGGTAAAACCATTTGTGAAAACCGGACATAACCTGAAATCGATTAGTAAGAACGAAGCCATGGGCTATAATCTTGAATTTGACAACCAGGGAACGCCCGTAGTTGTTAAAGCGGATCATGTAATTATTGCGATCCCTTTCACCATGTTGCGACTGGTTAAAATGGATCTGCCAATGCCTGCCGAAAAAATAAAATGCATCAATGAAATCGGGTACGGCAACAGCAGTAAATTTATTGTTGGTGTGACCAAAAATAAGCCATGGCGCACCCATGGCCGGCAGGGTTATACATTTACCGATTTAACCTTTGGCTGCGGTTGGGACAGCAGCCAGTCGCAATCGGAAACAGAAGGAAGCTTTACGGTTTTTGGCGGAGGCGATTTTAGCGATAAAGTTAAAAATGAAAATCTTGACGTTTTGACCAATCAGTTTCTGCCCCAGCTGAACACCATCTACCCGGGCATGGACAAGGCATATTCGGGGAAAAACACAAAATTTTGCTGGAGCGAAAACCCGTATTCAAAGGCGGGCTACAGTTCGTTTAAAACAGGCCAATGGAGCACCCTGGCGGGCTGGGAAGGCGTTCCGGTTGAAGAAATTTATTTTGCCGGGGAGCATGTGAGCCGCGAATTTCAGGGTTACATGAACGGCGGGGCGCAAACAGGCCGCATAGCAGCCGAAATGCTGATGAAATCAATGGCGGAAAATAGTGAGCGGTGAATGGTGAATGGTGAATCAATGTCGTTTACTTAAGGAAAACGAATAATTAGTTCTTCCCATAAACGCGCTCTACGCCTCACCCTGCCCTCTCCCCTGCCTGCCTGCCGGCAGGCAGGGGAGAGGGTTTAATGAAGAGCGAAGTTAAAGTCCTCTCCTTTGGAGAGGATTTAGGTGAGGCAAAATGCCAAGGAACCCTTAAGTAAACGACATTGAATAGTGAATAAAAATCGGTGAAATCAAATATAAATAATCGGTGAAATCTAAAAAAGTAATCGGTGAAATCTAAATAATAACATGAACGTTTTTCAATCTGTTTTTCCTTATAACCAGCAGGTGATTGCCGAATACCCTTTAATGGATAGTTTGGCGATCAATAGTGCTATATCAAAAGCCGGACAAGGCTATGCATTTTGGTCGGCACAAAGTTTTTCGCAAAGAGCCCTTGTGCTGCAAAACGCGGCAGCAATTTTACGGCAAGACAAAGAGCATCTTGCCTCAATGATAACCAACGAAATGGGTAAGGTGATTGGCGAGGCAAGGGGCGAAGTTGAAAAATGCGCCACCGTGTGCGAATACTACGCGCAGCAGGCCGAAGGCTTTTTAAAGGATGAATTTATTGAAGCCGGTTACCACCGGTCTTTCGTAAGTTATCACCCAATCGGCGCGGTATTAGCGGTTATGCCCTGGAACTTCCCGTTTTGGCAGGTATTCAGATTTGCCGCGCCAACTTTAATGGCAGGTAACGTTGGTTTGTTAAAGCACGCACGTAACGTAACCGGCTGCTCGCTGGCCATTGAACAGGTATTTGAAAAAGCAGGTGCGCCGGAAGGTGTGTTTCAATCACTTGTTACCGACGCTGCCGGTGTTGAAAGGTTGATTGCCGCGGATATTGTACAGGCGGTAACCTTAACGGGAAGCGAAGCTGCGGGTGGTATTGTAGCTGCCCTGGCGGGGAAACAAATAAAGCGGTCGTTGCTTGAACTTGGCGGGTCGGATGCGCTCATTGTGCTGGCCGACGCCGATATTGAAAAGGCAGCAGCCGTAGCTATTCAATCAAGGATGCAAAATGCAGGGCAATCCTGTATTGCCTCAAAAAGGTTTATTGTGGTGAAAGAGGCGGCAGATGAGTTTATCCACCAGTTGCAGCAGCAGATAAAGAAATTAAAACAGGGCGATCCCTACAAGGAAGGAATCACTACCGGGCCCATGGCCAGGGCAAACCTGGCGAAGGAACTGGAAAATCAAATGCACCGCTCTATTGCAACCGGCGCCACTTTGTCTTTAGGCGGCGGCGTTGAAGGCGCTAATTTTCAGCCTTCACTTTTACTGAATGTAAAAAAAGGCATGACCACTTTTGATGAAGAAACGTTTGGCCCCCTGGCTTCAGTTATTATTGCGGCTAATGATGCGGAAGCCATACAACTGGCCAACCACTCGTCCTTTGGTTTGGGCGGGAGCATCTGGACAGGCGATGTAGAAAAAGGGATTACCCTTGCCAGGCAGGTAAACTCCGGGGCGGTGTTTATAAACTCCCTTGTTAAATCAGACCCGAGGCTGCCTTTCGGCGGGATAAAAAAATCAGGCTATGGGCGTGAACTCGGCAGGCAGGGCATCCTTGAATTTGTAAATGAAAAAACAATAGCAGCGGATTTGTGAGTGGTGAGTGGTGAGTGGTGAGTGGTGAGTCACCATGCGTTCCGATGGAACGCCAAGGCGTCACATTGTTTTTTCTACCAACCAGACATCCCTACGGGATGTTCATGCGAAAAAAACATCCCATAGGGATGTCTGGTTGGTAGAACGTATAAAAAACAGCTTTACGTTCCGTAGGAACGTTTGGCGACGGCGCGAAGATTTGAATTGCACCGGGTAGTGAGTAAAAATCGGTGAAATCAAAAAAGAATAATCTGTGAAATCAAAACAATAAACAATGAAAAGTGAAGAAATATTAGCCAGAAGGAAACAGTTTGTTCCCGATGCGATAGGCATATTTAATCCGTCAACTGCTGTGAGCGCAAAAGGTGCGCTGATTACCGATGCGGATGGAAAAGAAATGATTGACTTTGCGGGTGGCATAGGCGTTGTTAACGCCGGTCATTGCCCTGCGCCGGTGGTTGAAGCTATTGCCGCACAGGCCGCCAAACTGATCCATTGCAGCTTTAACGTCGCCACTTATGACCTGTACATGCAGTTAGCCGAAAAGCTGGTAAGCCTGCTGCCGCATGGCGAACATACCAAAGTAATGCTTACCAATTCGGGGGCCGAAAGTGTGGAGAATGCGATTAAAATAGCCCGCCAGGCAACCGGCAGGCCTGCTGTTATTTGCTACGGCGGAGCTTTCCACGGGCGCACCATGATGAGCATGACGCTGACTTCAAAAGTTGGCTACAAATTGGGGTGCGGCCCGTTTGCACCCGAAGTTTACCGCATACCCTTCCCCGATTATTATCATGATGGCAACGGCGCTGACCTTGATACATTCTCGGATAAGCACCTGCGCGAACTGGAAGACTTTTTCCATACCAATGTACCGGCCTCACAGGTAGCGGCCATTATTATTGAACCGGTACAGGGCGAAGGCGGCTTTAATGTTGTTCCGCAAAAATATTTAAAAGGCCTGCGTGAAGTATGCAACAAGTATGGCATTTTACTCATCCTTGATGAAGTACAAAGCGGTTTCGGACGTACCGGCAAATGGGCCTCCTATCAGCATTATGATGTAATACCCGATATAACAACCCTTGCAAAAAGTATGGGCAGCGGTATGCCTATCGGCGCGGTAATGGGTAAAGCCCATATCATGGATGCATGCAAGCCTTCGACTATCGGCGGCACTTATCCGGGTAACCCGGTTTGCTGCGCAGCTTCGCTGGCTACGCTTAATTATATGGAAGAGATTGACATCAACGCCATGGGTGTGCGTGTCGGGCAGATCGTCCGCGACAGGTTTAATGCATTTAAAAAGCAGTTCAGCGCCGTCGGCGATGTGCGGGGCCTGGGCGCTATGATGGCCTTTGAACTGATAAAAAATAACGACCCTTTTCAGCCGGATGCCGACTTGTGCAAAAAATTAATCAGCTATTGTGCCGACCATGGATTGATCGTCATCAATGCCGGGGTTAACGGCAATATCATCAGGGTATTGAGTCCGCTGGTTATTGAAGAAAGCCTGCTGAATAAAGGACTTAACATAATAGAAGCGGGGTTAAGCCATTTGTTGGGTGAACTTGTTAACGAATCAAAAATGGAGATTAATTATGTCAGTAAATAAACAATATATCAATGGCGAATGGGTAGAGGCGGTTGACAGGCGGCAGATTCCATTGGTGAACCCCGCGACCGAAGAAGTTTTAACAACCATCAGCTTTGGCAACGAAAAAGACGCCCTGCTTGCAATCGGTGCGGCGGAACATGCTTTTAAGACCTGGGGTAAAACAACGCCCTATTACCGTGCGGAATTTTTAAAAAAGGCCGCCGGTTATTTAAGGGATAACCTGGATACCATTGCATACGATATGGTGCTGGAAAGCGGGAAACCCTTATTGGAAGCCCGCGGCGAATGGACCGTTGCCGCAAATTTACTGGAATGGTATGCCGAAGAAGGCAAAAGGGCTTACGGAAGGGTGATCCCAACCAACCGTGCGGATAAAAGAAGTTCAGTGATCCTGCAGCCGATGGGTGTTATTGGTATCATCACCGCATGGAATTTCCCTGCCTATAACCCGGCGAGGGCCTGGGCTGCGGCCCTGGCTGCCGGGTGTACCGTTGTTGCCAAACCATCTGAAAATACGCCGCTGTCGGCTTACCACCTGACTAACGCATTCGTTGCCGCCGGTTTGCCAGCCGGTGTGCTGAACCTGCTGATAGCTGACGCGGCCGCTGTGGGTGATGCTATGCTGAATGATAAACGTTTAAAAAAGATCAGTTTTACCGGCAGCACGCGGGTTGGTAAAATACTGATGGACGGTGCAAGCCGCACCCATACCAAACTTTCGCTGGAACTGGGCGGCAATGCCCCTGTTGTTATTTTTGATGATGTGGACGTGGATGAAATTGCAAAAGCGGCTTCCCTCGCCCGTTTCCGTAACAATGGCCAGGTTTGCGTTGCGCCCCAGCGGTTTTATGTCCATAAAAACATTTACAACCGTTTTGCAGAAGCCATTACCAGATACGTTTCCCTGTTAAAGGTCGGCAGTGGTTTTGAAGAAGGGGTAAATGTTGGCCCGTTAATTACCAGCCGTCAGCGCGACAGCGTTTTTGAACTGCTCGAAAAAACAAAAGCCGAACATGCCGATTTACTGACAGGCGGAAACAAGCCGGCTCATCTGGATAAGGGTTATTTTATTCAGCCCGCCGTAGTTGCCAATCTCGACCAGTCTTCAACGCTGGCACGTAATGAAATATTTGGACCGGTACTGCCGCTGTTCCGGTTTGACGATCTGGACGATGCTTTAAACAAGGCAAATGATACCGAATACGGTTTGGCGGCTTATGCTTTCACCAACAATTTAAAAACAGCTATAAAAGTATCCGAAGGCTTGGAATTTGGCATCGTTGGCGTCAATGAATGGGCCCCGCACGGTACTGAATTACCTTTCGGCGGCTGGAAATACAGCGGACAAGGCCACGAAAGCGGCAGCGAAGGACTGTACGAATACATGGAAAAAAAACTGATAAGTATAGGAGGAATTGTTTAAGTCTCAAGTCGGAAGTCAGAAGTCAGAAGTCTTAGGCCGGTAAACTATATCAAAAATAATAGGTGCAATCACTAATTCACTAACTCAATAATTCAATAATTCAATAATTCACTAATTCAAACATGGCTTACGGCGCAATAGCATTAATACCTCCGGCAGTGGTAATTATACTGGCAATAAAGCAAAAAACCTCGTTCGAGCCGCTGCTTATCGGCTGTTTGGTTGGCTATGCCATTATCGGGTTTCACGACAAAACCAACTTCTTCACCAATTTCGTTGATTCGTTTGAAGGGGTAATGGGTAAATCCGATTCAGTGTGGGTTATACTGGTATGCGGCTTATACGGGTCCTTAATTGGCTTAATGGTACGAAGCGGCGGCACAATGAAATTTGGCGAATGGGCTTTGACCAAAATAAAAACAAAACGGGGTGCATTGATGGGCGCCTGGGGCCTGGGCCTTTTTATTTTTTTGGATGATTATATGAGTGCGCTGACAGTTGGTTTTTCAATGAAGAAAATCACCGATGCTTTTAAGATCCCTCGGGAAAAGCTGGCCTATATTGTAAATACTACTGCGGCCCCATGGTGCGTGGTGGTTCCGCTTTCGACCTGGACTATATTTGTTGGGAATATCCTCGAAACCTCGCATGTGGCCGCAAAAGGCCAGGGCCTGGCAACATATTGGAAAATGATCCCATTTGTTTCATACGGATATGTATCGGTATTAATTATTCCCTTATTTATCTATGGGATCATCCCCTGGTTCGGGAAATTAAAAAAGGCTGATATCCGCGCTGAAGAAACCGGGCAGCTTGTTGCATCAGAGTTTAACGACGTTGCTGTGCTGGATGTGAGTCCGATGAACCCGGCCAAGCCCTCCAAATTGATTTATTTTTTAATTCCGATTGCTGTGCTGCTGGCAGCCACTATCGTTTTAGATAAAGATGCTTTAAAAGGCGTAATGGTGGCGGTGGCCTTCACTTTTATCTATTATCTCATCATAAAAGTTGGCTCATTCAAACAATTATCCGAAACCATGTTCGGCGGGTTCAGCAGCATGCTTTATGCGCTGGCCATTTTAATGATGAGTTATGTGCTGAAGGACGTAAACGATAAAATGGGGCTGACTCAGTACGTTTTACATGCTGCATCGCCTTACCTCAATAAAGAATTTTTACCTGTTATCGTGTTTGTTTCGCTTTCACTGATCTCGGTTACTACGGGTTCATCATGGGGTTTATATGCTATCGCGATACCGCTGGTGGTGCCATTGGCGCAACACTTCGGCTCCAGCGTTTTATTGAATTGCGGCGCGGTTATCAGCGCAGGGGTATTTGGCGCCAATGCCTGTTTATACTCGGATGCTACGGTACTTACGGCGCAAAGTACGGAATGCAATAACCTGGATCATGGTTTATCGCAATTGCCTTATGCCACTATAGCTTTCGCGTTATCATCAGTTGTTTACATCATAATGGGTTTTACCATCCATTAATTAAAATATAAAAATGAATACCATTATTAAAAACTACAGGCACGTATTAAATTCGGGGCTCGTGATACAAAATACCGGGCCTGAGCACGTGCAGCAACTGGAAGAACTTCAGAAAATTGTTTTCCCGACTTTGTCAGCAGATGAGCATATCAGGGCGGTGCATTACCTCAGGCATATTGAAGTATTCCCGGAAGGGCAGTTTGTAATCACAGATAATGATCATGTTATCGGTATGACCACTACCATGCGCACCAATTTCGATTTTGCTAATTATAACCACACCTTCGCCGAGACTATTGCCGGCGGATGGCTAAGCAACCATAACCCTAACGGCGACTGGCTTTACGGACTTGATATGGGTATCCTCCCTGCCTACCGTGGCCTGGGCCTGGCCCGTATCCTGTATCGCGCGAGGCATGAAATGGCTAAAAACCTGGGGCTGAAAGGGCAGCTTACTGTAGGTATGATGAGCGGCTATGGGGCCGTAAGCAACGAAATAAGCGGCGAAGACTATTACGAGGAGCTTATAGCAGGAAAACGCAAGGACCCGACGTTAACCAAACAAATGAAAATTGGTTTTGAACCGATAGCCCTTATGCCGGAACATCTGAATGATCCGGTATGCGGCAACTTTGGGGTTTTGATAAAATTAGATATTGAGAAAGTTATTTAAATCATGGAAATTAAAACAGCGTCATCTGACGAAGATATTTTAAAATGCTGGGATGTATTGCTTGCCTTAAGGCCGCATCTTAACAAAGACACTTTTGTACCAACCCTAAGGGAAATGATAGCAGAAGGTTATACATTGGCTTTTATAGAGGCCGATAATAAAGCGGTTGCCGCCATTGGTTTTCGCTATCTGCAGTTTTTATATAGCGGCAAACATTATTATATCGATGACCTCTCTACCCTCCCGGAATACCGGGGCAATGGCTATGCCGGCAAATTGCTTGATTTTGTAATTGATAAAGCGAGGGCGAATGGTTTTAAAACAGTAAATCTCGATTCAGGATACCAGCGTTTTGAGGCACACAGGCTGTATCTCAATAAAGGGTTTACATTAAATTGTCATCATTTTTCAAAATCTTTATAATACATATATGGCTCATATACAATTAAAAACTGCATTGCCCGGTCCTAAGGGACTTGAGGCTCTGGAAAGAAGAAAGAACGCATTGCCTTCGGGCCTGGCTAAGTCAACCGAGATTGTGGTTGAGAAAGCCGAAGGCGCACTGGTTTGGGATGTGGACGGTAACCAGCTGCTTGATTTTGCAGGGGGTATCGGGATGATCAATGTTGGTCACCGGAACGGGAACGTGGTAAATGCCATTAAGGAACAGCTGGATAAATATATCCATACCTGCTCACTGGTTACTACCATGGAGCCTTACCTCGACCTTGCTGAGTTACTCAACAGTGTTACCCCTGGTGATTTTCCTAAAAAAACATTGCTGGCTAATTCAGGCTCCGAAGCGGTTGAAAATGCGGTGAACATCGCCAAATATTACACCAAACGAAATGCGGTTTTATGTTTCGAGGGCGCCTATCATGGCCGTACCCTGTTAACTTTGAGCCTTACCAGTAAATACGCATTATTTAAAAAAGGTTTCGGCTCCTATGTATCGGATATTTACCGCATTCCTGCACCAAATGCCTACCGTGGAATTGATGGGATGAGCGGGGATGAATATGTGGCTTATTGTATCAAAAAACTGGATGAGGCCTTTATTTCGCAGGTTGACCCCGAGTCGCTGGCGGCTATTATTATAGAGCCTGTGCAGGGCGAAGGCGGCTTTTTGCCCATTCCGGCAGCTTACCTGCATAAACTGCGCGAAGTATGTGATAAGTACGGCATCGTTTTTATTGCTGATGAAATTCAGTGCGGGGCCGGGCGTACCGGTAAATTCTTTGCCGTTGAACACAGCGGGGTAGTGCCTGATATTATTGTAAGCGCGAAATCTATCGGCGCAGGGATGCCCATCAGCGCTGTTACAGGCAAAGCGGCAATAATGGATGCACCGCATTTAGGCGGCATTGGCGGCACTTATGGTGGCAGTCCCGTTGCCTGTGTTGCTGCTATTGAAGCCATAAAGATTATAAAAAGCGAAGGGTTTTTAAAACGGGTAAATGAAGTCGGCGAAATAATCCGCACCACCCTGGAAAGCTGGAAAACCAAATATGCGCTCATTGGCGATGTGAGAGGAATAGGCGCAATGCGGCTGGTGGAGTTTGTAAAAGACCGCGACAGCAAAGAACCTGACGCGGAAGCAACGCTGGAAATCATCAGAGATGCCGGGGCGCATGGCCTGATAATGATCCGTGCAGGTTTGTTCAGCAACTGTATCAGGCTGTTGCCCCCCATTGTGATTACGGACGAACAATTAACCGAAGGTTTGCAGGTATTGGAAGACGCCATAGCCAGGGCGCAGAAGAAAAGAAGCTAAGTGCCTCACCCAACCCTCTCCCCTGCCTGCCGGCAGGCAGGGGAGAGGGCTTCAACTTCGCTCTTTCTTAAAGTCCTCTCCTTTGGAGAGGATTTAGGTGAGGCGAAGAACGTTTTACAAAATTATAAACTATGTCAATAACTGTCATCCGTAATGCTAATCTGTTATCCTTTCACAAAGGATTTATAAACGGGCTTTGTGATGCGATTGCTTTTGAGGGTAATCGTATAAAGGCTGTTGGCCGTTGGGATGAACTAAAATCGCTGGTACAACCAGGCACTGAGGTGATTGACGCCGGGGGTAAAACGATAATGCCTGGTTTTAACGACTCCCATATCCATATCTGGAAAGTGGGGAACCTCGATACCTATATGCTTGATGTACGCCAGGCCGGCAGTCTGGATGAAATGCTGGGGATGATAACCTCCTATCACCAAAACAACCCGGACCTCGCCTGGATCACCGCCCGCGGCTTTAACGAAGCCGGCTGGAAAGAGGGGCGGATGCCCGATAAAAACGATCTGGATAAGATAGTTAAGAACAAACCTGTTTACCTGATTCGCACCTGCGCGCATATTGCCGTAGCGAATACGCGTGCGCTTGAATTAAGTGATGTTACGGGAAACACGCCGGTGCCTGCCGGGGGTGTAGTCTATAAAGGCCCTGACGGAAAACCTAACGGGATCTTTTCCGAAACAGCGCTTGGACTGGTCGGCAAACATATCCCCGCCTATACCAAAGATGAACTGAAGGTAATGATAAGGGCTGCCCGGAAGCAATTGTACCGTTTCGGTATCACAGCGGCCACCGATCCGGCGGTTGATCCTTTGCTGCTGGAGGCCTATTATGAAATGCATGAAGCCGGGGAACTTGGTTTCCGGCTCAATGCCATACCCATTTTATTGCCCGATGGCGGCGAAAAGCCCTATCCCCTGCCCGACCTTTTTTCGTCCGACTGGTTCAATGTAAATACCGTTAAATTTTTTAGCGACGGGGGGCTGAGCGGTAAAACGGCGGCATTAAAAAGGCCTTATAAAAACACCCTGGAACATGGCGTACTCCGTTTACAAAAACTGCAATTCCTGCAGCTGGGCTGGGCCGCCATGGAAAAAGGATTAGGCCTGGCTACCCACGCCATTGGCGATGCGGCCATTGAATTCGTAATTAACAACTATGTGTTATTGGCTGAAAGGTTTCCCGACGCTTTAAAGCGGATTGAGCATCTTGGCTTGCCGGAAGAAAAACATCTGGAAACAATGGCCAGACACGGGATAGCCGCCTCTATGCAAACTATATTCATCAGTGAGCTGGGCAAAAACTTCAGGCAATATTTAGACCAGGATTATCTTGACCAATGTTACCCGGTACGGTCGGTTTTAAAGCATGGCATATTAACCGCCTTATCGTCTGATGCGCCGGTAGTCAGTAACTTAAACCCGGTTAAGGGGATGGATGCCGCTGTGAACCGGAAAGATAATGAAGGGTTCGCCATCGCACCGCATGAGTCGGTCAGCATAGCAGAGGCGTTAAAAGCTTATACGCTGAGCGCCGCAGCTATCGGCAAAACCACACAATTCGGGTCATTGGGGCCGGGGCAGTTGGCGGACTTTATCATGCTAAACCGCGATCCCCTGAAAACACCGGCAAATGAAATAGCAAACATTCAGGTCGAACAGACGTTTATCGACGGGAAACGTGTTTACGACAAAAGTATTTCGTAACTTTAATATTTGTAATACCTTATTGAGGTATCGCTTTTCCTTTGTCATTAAGGAAAAAATAAAGAGATCATTTAACAAAATATGTTAGTACAAGTTTTATCATACCAGATAGCTGACAGCATTGATATAAAAACGTTCAAAACTGCTTTTAAGGCAGAATTGTATTTCAGCGACACCGATGAACTATTTTATATTACCGACGAGGGCCAGTACATTTATGTTTTTAAATATGGCGTAGTTTGTTTTTTAAGCTACGACCCCATCAGGATCTCCGAATTTTTAAGGCTGATATCCCCCTATTGCAAAAACAAATTTGAGCAAAGCCTGGAAGAGGAATTTAAGATCGAAACAAATTCTTCAAAGAACAAAATAGGTTTCAATTCAATTGAGATCATTGGGTCGGATATTGAAGTATTGCGCTTAATTATGCTGAATGTTTCCCAGTCGGTTGCACTTGATTATTATCATGAGCAAACCACAAAACTGATGGAGGAAACCAATTACCATACGCAGATTTTGGAAGCAAAAGGAAGCCTTAACATTTCAGGGAATAAACTAAAAAAATACATCGGAAAAACCCTGCTGCTAAAAAACAGGATCGCCGAAAATATGTATATTTTTGATTCGCCCCCCGAAACCTGGGAAGACGAAAACCTGAACAGGATACATACCGACCTTAAACGCACCTTCGACCTGAATGAAAGGTTCAGGAACATACAGGAAGGATTAAATATCATAAAAGATAATTACGAACTTTTCAGGGACCTGTTGCAATACCGCACCAGTTACCGCCTGGAATGGGTGATCATTATCCTTATCCTTGTTGAAGTTTTAAACATTTTTGTTCAGAAGATATTTAGTTAGTTTTTTTGGGGTTTCGGGTCGCGGATACCCACACCTGAATGAGAGGTGGTGCAGGCATGCAGCCCGCCTTCCCTTTTCCCTGCAATTGAACGGCAGTTGGACCTGCGGAAAGCTATTACCTCGCGGCACGACGCCTGCGAATAGCAGAAAGTTCAGCCATAAACTGGTCTGCGTCTTTTTGAGAATGTATCGCCATAGATAAGCCATCCCGCTTCGTTTCTTTGCGAACAACCACATTCAGACCAGCGATATTGCCGGCATTAGTTTTGCGCTTCAATTCAGCTAACTTACGTTGAACACGTGAATTCATGATCAAATATAGTTGTATTTTTGTATAGTAAAACAACAGCATACGATGAAAAATCTGGAACGTATAACACTTAACCCCGAAGTAATGGGTGGTAAGCCCTGTATCAGGGGCCTTAGAGTAACGGTAGGCACAATTATAGGCTTGCTTGCTTCGGGTATAGTTGCAGAGAAATTTTAAAGATGTACCCTTATCTGCAACAGGAAGATATTATGGCTGCATTGTCTTATGCCGCCTGGCGCTCTGAAGAGACCTCCCGACAAGCAACGAGCAACGTTGTTTAAACAAGCATCCCCACGCAGGGCTGGTTAGGCACTGACCCTATCAGGGTCAAATATTGGTAGAAAAATAAGCAAACAGAAACACCGTGCCATAGGTACGGAACCTGGCGAATGTTGCGTACCTGACAGCACGCTATATGGTGGATGAATGTTTTTCTACCGATATTTTGCGCCTGCAGCGCATTAAAAAACAATGTTCCGTTTGTTCCGTGGAGTGGCGCGGTCATTTTTCACCGTCAGCAAGTATTAAGGCACAGGATGCGGGTAGAAAAGGGTGCTTGTAAAATATCTTCGGCTTACACTTAAAATCCATCCGGAAGCTGGAAGCTTCCCAAATGCCGCACCACGAGTTACGCTGCGCTAAACTCGCGGCAGCGTAGCGGCAGCGTAGCGGCAGCGTAGCGGCATACTCCAAAAAAAATAGCGATGGATTTTAAAACCCATCGCTATTTTTTTTGGAAACAATATCAGCTTACCAAAAAACAGAGTATAATGCCACCAAAATACCGCAAATAAGCAATGCGCCCACCGCAAATGCATTTGTGGTGCGGAACATTTTTGTATCCACCTCTAATGCATTAACCCTTTTGCCGCTTGAATTCTCGATCATGGAAATAATAAACATGCCGACTATGCAGATCACAAATACAAATCCCATCCTGTCGAGAAAAGGGATTTCATAAACACCTGCGTTATTTACAGAAAACCCAAAAGGCGATAAAAATTTCAGGTTAACAATATTCGGCAAAAATTTAAACAGTACCGAGAAAGCAAAGCCGCCAATTGTAGCAAACAGGGCCGCGTTTGACGTGGTTTTCCGCCAGAAAAATCCTAAAATAAACATGGCGAAAATACCGGGCGAAACAAAGCCGGTATATTCCTGGATATACTGAAAGCCGCCTTTTTTATCAATACCAAGGAATGGAGAGATCGCAATACCTAATACCATCGCAACAACTACAGTAATTTTACCAACTACTACCATCTGTTTGTCGGTCATATCAGGCTTAATTCTTTTCTTGTAAATATCAAGGGTAAAAATGGTAGCTATACTATTGGCCTTGCCTGCAAGTGAAGCAACCACGGCAGCCGTCAGCGCAGCAAATGATAATCCTTTAAGACCGGTAGGAAGCAAATTTAACAATACGGGATATGCACGGTCGGGATTTACTTCGCCGCCCTGCATTAACTGGTTATGAAATACATCCTGTTTGTACAATACATACGCTGCAATCCCCGGCAATACTACGATCACAGGCATCAGCAGCTTTAAAAAAGCCGCAAATAAAATGCCTCCCCGGGCAGTTTTGAGGTTGGCGCCCAATGCCCTTTGTGTAATATACTGGTTGCAACCCCAATAGTTAAGGTTAACTATCCACATGCCGCCGATTAATACGGTTAAGCCCGGCAAATCAATATAATTGGGGTTATCCTTTTTAAATATCATGTGGAAATGGTCTTTGGCCTGGCTCTCCATCAGTTTGAGGCCGTTAAATATACCCTGCGTATGAAAATGTGCTGATACCAGGTTTATGGCGATATAGGTGGTAACCAAACCTCCCAGTATTAAAAAGAACACCTGGATAACGTCGGTATAACCGATCACCTTCATACCACCGAGTGTAATAACTATAGCAAATAAGGCGAGCCCCACCATACAAGGCCAAAAGGCTATGCCGGATATGCTGCTTACCGCTAAGGCGCCCAAATACAGTATAGATGTTAAATTTACTACCACATATAACAGCAGCCAGAATATAGCCATAATCATGGCCACGGTGCTGTTATAGCGCTGGTTTAAAAACTGCGGCATGGTAAATATCTTGTTTTTAAGATATACCGGGATAAAAAATACCGCTACAATCACCAGGGTAAGCGCAGCCATCCATTCGTAGGTAGCGATGGCAAGCCCCATTTTGAAACCCGACCCGCTCATGCCGATAAACTGCTCTGCCGAAATGTTGGATGCAATCAGCGAAGCGCCTATAGCCCACCATGTTAACGAGCCTTCGGCTAAAAAATAACCCTTTGACGATACGTCGGCCTTGTGTTTATGTTTGTAAACAAACCAGCCATAAGAGGCTACGATCACAAAGTATATTAAAAATACAAGGTAGTCGCCATTAGATAATTGATTCATAATTTAAAATTGGTTTAAATGTTAAGCAGACAATTATAGTGAAAATTTACTTAATTGTCTGCGTGAGTGGTGGATTAAGTTGATTGGTTGAAATAAGTTGATTGAGTTGGATTAAGTTGATTGAGTTGAACGGGTTTATTGAACGGTACGTATTTTTACCACTCACTTATTCAACTCAATCCAACTCATTCAACCACTCTCCCAATCAACTTAATCCAACCCAATCAACCAATTAAATATACCTGTTTATCAAATTTTCGATGTATTCCTGCTTGCCGCTGATGGTTTCAGGTTCGCCGTTTTCGATGGCGAATGCGCGCAGGTCTTCAAGTGAAAGTTTGCCTTCTTCAAATGCTTTTCCTTTACCGGCATCATAAGAAGCATACCTGTCTTTACGTAATTTCAGGTATTCAGATTTTTGCAGGATGTTATCGGCAGTAACTAAAGCCCTTGCGAAAATATCCATGCCGCCAACGTGCGCATAAAATAAATCGGCAGGGTCAGTTGAGTTACGACGGATTTTAGCGTCAAAATTTATACCGCCGCCCTGGAAACCACCAGCTTCCAGTATAATCATCATTATTTCGGTAACTTCGTTTATATCATTCGGGAACTGGTCGGTATCCCATCCGTTCTGGGTGTCGCCACGGTTGGCGTCAATTGAACCCAGCAAACCTGCCCCGGCAGCTACCGTTAGTTCGTGCTGAAAGGTATGGCCAGCAAGTGTGGCATGGTTAACCTCCAGGTTTAGTTTAAAGTCATTTATCAGGTCGTACCGCTGCAAAAAGCCTAATACTGTCGCAGCGTCATAGTCGTACTGGTGCTTGGTTGGCTCGCATGGTTTTGGTTCGATAAAGAAAGTTCCTTTAAAACCTTCTTTGCGGGCGTAATCTTTAGCTGCATGCAAGAATTTAGCCAAATGTTCCTGCTCGCGTTTCATATCAGTATTCAGCAGGCTCATATAACCTTCTCTGCCGCCCCAGAAGACATAATTTTCGCCGCCAAGGGCAATGGTTGCATCCAGGGCCGCTTTTACCTGCGCTGCGCCATGACTAAGCACATGGAAATCGGGGTTGGTCGCCGCGCCGTTCATATATCTGCGGTTACTGAACAGGTTTGCTGTGCCCCAAAGCAGTTTTACACCGCTGGCGGCCTGTTTTTGTTTGGCATATTCAACAAGCGACTGTAAACGCCTGTCGTTTTCCTTTATATCATTGGTATAATCAACCACGTCCACATCATGAAAGCAATAATATTGCAGGCCCATTTTGGTAATGAACTCAAAAGCGGCGTCCATTTTATCTTTGGCGCGTTCAACCGCATCGGTGTTGGTGTTCCATGGAAATAAATGGGTAGGCTCGCCAAATGGATCTGCCCCGCTGCCGCAGAACGAATGCCAGTATGCGCAGGCAAAGCGCAAGTGATCTTTCATTGTTTTGCCCGCAACCACTCTGTTTTCATCGTACCAGCGGAATGCCAGCGGGTTATCTGATTGTACGCCTTCATATTTTATCTGGCCAATGCCTTTAAAATATTCTTTTTCTCCTGTAAGTATCATAATTAATTATTGATTTATTGAATTTTGAATTATTGAGTTACCTTATTCCAAATGTTTTTCAAGTAATGTTTTCCATTCCTGGTAGGCTGGTTCCAAATGATTTGCAGATGGTTCAACCAGTTGAACGGGGTGGAAATGTTCAAAAGCTTGTTTTGCTGATGAAAATATCTTAGCCCCAATGCCCGCGCCGAGTGCGGCCCCTGCGCTGCCGTCGTTTTTGTACAGTTCAACTGGTACGCCGGTTATGTTTACAAATGTTTCGGTAAATAAAGGGCTTAAGAACAGGTTGTTTTTTCCGGCCCTTATCACTGTCGGGTTCATCCCGTTTTCGCGCATAATATCCAGCCCATAACGGAAAGCAAAGGCAATTCCTTCCTGCACCGCCCTGATTACATGCGCCTGTGTATGTATGTTCAGGTTGATGTTATGAAAATGGGCGCCGATTTGCTTATTGTTCAGCATACGTTCGGCGCCGTTGCCAAATGGCAATACGCGCAGGCCTTCGCTGCCTGCGGAGGCCTCTGCTGCCTTATTGTTCAGCTGCAGGTAGCTTTGAGATGCGCCGAAAGTATTTTTTGTCCAGCGGTATAAGCTGCCAACGCCGTTTATGCATAATAATACCCCGAGGCGTCTATGCTGTTCGGTATAGTTTACGTGGGCGAAAGTATTTACCCGCGATTGCGGGTCGTAGGCCAGTTGGTCGCTTACCCCGTAAATCACGCCCGACGTTCCGGCTGTGGCTGCTACTTCACCGGGGTTTAATACATTTAATGAGAGTGCGTTGTTGGGCTGGTCGCCTGCTTTATAGCTAACAGGGATACCCGGTTTTAGCTTTAGTTTTTGGGCAAGAAGCGGCAACAGGTAACCGTGGGCCGAAAATACAGGCTTTATAGCCGGGAAAAGTGTTTTATCAAAACCGAAATAGTCAATAATATCATCAGACAACCGATTGTTTAAAAAATCAAAAAAAATGCCTTCCGACAATGCCGAAACCGATGTGGTTATCTCCCCGGTAAGCCGCATGGAGATAAAATCGCCGGGCAGCATAAATTTGTCGATCCTGTCATAAATTTCCGGTTCAGTATTTTTCACCCAGGCCAATTTTGACGCTGTAAAATTACCGGGTGAATTTAAAAGATGGGATAAGCAATGCGCTTCGCCAATCGCTTCAAAAGCTTTGCCGCCGGTTTCAACGGCCCGGCTGTCGCACCAGATGATGCTGTTGCGCAGTACCTGCTGCTCCTTATCAACCAGCACCAGACCATGCATCTGATAAGCAATCCCAATTGCCTCAATATCAGCAGGATTGTACAAAGCTGTTTTATGGCACAGTTCAACAGCCTTTTGCGTTTGCTCCCACCAAAGTTCAGGCGATTGCTCGGCCCAGCCGGGTTGCAGGGCAATAATGGGCGATTCCTCATCCGGGTACTGCGCTGATGCAATAACTTTTTGCGTTACAGCGTCAACAACTGAAACCTTTACAGATGATGTTCCGATATCTATTCCTAATAATAACATTACTGATATTTTGTCAGATTATTTATGAAGTTTATAAATTGGCAAAGAATTACCGGCGAAATTAAATTATTTTTTTAATCTGCAATCGATTGCAATGATTTATTTTATCATTTTTACAAAATATATGAAAACTAAAAAGCGGACTACCATTTATGACATCGCCGAAAAGCTGAATATTGCTGCATCATCGGTGTCAAGAGCGTTGAGCAACAGTAACCACGTAAACGAAGCGACAAAAAAATTAGTATTAAAAACGGCTGCTGAATTAAATTATAAGCGGAACAACCTTGCTTCAAACCTGCGCAAAGGCCAATCAAAAACAATTGGCGTGGTAGTGCCCTTTATTAACCAAAACTTTTTCTCGAACGTTATCGCAGGTATCGAAGAGGCTTCTTATAAAAAAGGTTATAACCTGATTATTTGCCAGTCGAACGAATTACAGAGCAAGGAGATAAAATGTGTTAATACCCTTATTAACCAGCATGTGGATTGTTTAGTAATAACTTTAGCCGCCGACAGCTCGGACCATAAGCACCTGCAAAACGTAATAGACAACGGCATACAGTTAATACAGTTTGACCGCGTTGCCGCTGAACTGGAAACATTGAAAGTTATTAACGACAATGAGCAGGCCTCGCTCGAAGCTGTTTCGCATATTATTGAGCAGGGGTATAAACGAATTGGCCTGCTGGAAGGGCCGCAGAACCTGGATATTTTCAGGCAGCGCAAAAAAGGGTATTTAGCAGCTCTCGGCAAATATAACATGCCAGTAATAGATGAACTGATTGTTGAAAATGCCTGGACCAAAGACCTTGGCGCCGAAGCTACCCGTAAATTACTCAATCTGGCCGAACCACCGGATGCCATATTCGCGTCAACTTCCGACTTTTCGGCTTTAGGCGTGCTGGAAGTAGCCCTGGCAATGGGTATTAAAGTACCCTCGGAGCTGGGCATTTGCGGCTATTCAAACGAGGCCTTTACCGAAATAACCAGTCCCTCCATTACCACTATCGACCAGTTTAGCGTTTACATGGGCAAAACGGTTGCCAACCTTTATTTCCAGGAGATGGATAATAAGGAGGAAACCGCGGTAGCGCCTAAGATCATCAGTATAAAACCTAAGTTGATTGTGAGGACATCGACGAAAAGGAATGGGTGAGGGAAAGTCGGAAGTATTGGGTCCCGGGTCGGAAGCAGACCGTTTAAAAAACATCTTTGCCTTTAAACAACCTGTTTTTTTAATATTTTGAACATTTCATACTGTATATATTAAC
>JBIOHE010000026.1:0-22831 GCA_044448725.1 Sphingobacteriales bacterium
TAATTATAGAGCCTTCGGCTCGAAATATTTTGTAGCAACGGGTTTTAACCCGTTGTTACATGAAGCCCAATAGTAAGAGTCCGCCCCTTGGCGGACGATCCATGTTAGCTTCCTATTTATATGGGTCGAACCTACGGTTCTTAATATTTTCCTCCTTATCTTTTCAACGGATTAAAATCCGTTGCTATAATATTTATCGAGGCTACGCCTCTTCGGAATCTTAGAAAAGTACATTTTATCGTCATCATAACAATGCCTTTTTTAGGATTCCAGTTAGTTATCGGAATGAAATGCTCACCCATACAAAGCGTTATTGAGCCAATAAATATAATGATTTATAAGTCTTTATTCAAAATTTAATGATAGCCGTTGCAAGTTGCTCCCAATTAACAATATTTTCCCTGATACAAAGCATTGCTGCAATGAGCCGGTAAATCTCCGCAGGGCTTTTCCCGCTTTCGCGGAGATATTTTATGGATAATGCACCGGCAGATTTTGAAAGTTTTTTTTCGTCTGCCTCCATCAGCAGCGGATGGTGATAAAAGGTAATATCACTGAAATTATTCCCCCCAAGCGCTGACGCCAATACCTGCTGCGCAAGGGTAGAGGGCCAAAGATCGTCGCCACGCACAACCAGATCAACACCATAAAAAAGATCATCAATAACGGAGGTAAGCTGGTACGCCGGGAAACCACCCTTCTTTTTTACTATAAAATTCTTCATATCGGCAGGTAAAAAGCTGCGGATGGTTTTACCCGGATAGCTTTTTACTTCCAGCTCCGGCATATTATCCGTAACCAGGCGCCAGCTTGTATTTTTTGTATTCAAAGGAATTTGCATGCTGCGGCAGTTGCAGGGATGTTTATTCTGTAACTGACTGCGCGAGCAGGTACAGGCAAATACTTTTCCTTCATCAGCCAGTTGCTGAAGCGCCTCATTATACAAAGCCATTCTGTGCTTTTGCGAATAGCTTTCTTCAAATTCAGTACTATTGCGCGGGCCTTCATCCCAGGGGATATCCAAAAAATTAAGGGTGTCAAAAATATCCTGTATATACAGCGTATTTACCCGCGCCTCGTCAAGGTCATCAATCCTTAGCAATATTTTAGCCCCGGTTTTCCGGGCCAGCGCGGCCGCTATGGCAAATGACAGTACATTGCCCGCGTGTAAAAAGCCGCTTGGGGTTGGGGCGAGGCGGGTTTTGTTGTATTGATTTATAAGTGACATCCCCGGATTAAATTTCACAATTCCCTACATCACCACCTTCACCTTTAGTTGCCCGTTGGACAGGGTGCGGATGATCAGTTTTTCGCTGGTTGGATAGATCGCCTGAATATCAAGGTCGTGTATGGTTACTTCCGAGCGGATACCATTGCCCAGGTCGCGGCTCAGTTCGCTTTGTATGCGGGTTTTACTGTCGCCTATAAATTGCCCGAGATTGTAAGTGGCCCTCTGTCTCAGCATATCTGCTATTTTACCAGTGAACATCCATTTGGCAACTTTAAGCATCCAGGCTTTGGTTTGGAGGTCGAAACTCAGGTCGGGGAACGATATTTCATGCGTCACCTGGTTATAAACCGGTGTGCCAACCAGATAAATTGTACCGGTATTTGTGCCTTTGAAATTAACCTGCATCGCTATTTGTTTGCCAATACCCCAAACTTTGGTATCATCAACAATAAACTGGTTACCTGCAACTTCGGCATTCATGCCGTCAATCTGCTGGTTTATCATTTTGCTGAGGTGGTCGTAATTCTCTAACAGGTCCAGGTAAACATTAAAGCCTTTTGCGGGCACATAAGTGGTTAAATTTGGCACTTGTTTTGGCGGCGGAGGGGAGCTTACGGTAGTTACAACCGGTTTTGCAGACAAGCCAACAGAAAAACTAAGCAAGGAGCCGTTTAAGCTAAAACTGCTTAAACGCACCGACAGCGGATTAACAGAAACATAGCCCACATCGCCAACCTTGGTTTCAGTGGCGATGTTGTTCCAGATCTGATCAATCATTGGTTTAATATTGTAAGCGGCAATTTTGGCATCCACCTGTTTTCCCAAATCGTTAAGCGGACCGCTGATATATTTGATCAGCCTGTCGGTAACGTCAATGTTCCCCATAAATATGTTGCAGCGGTCGATGGGTTTCGGCGCAGGGAATAATATTGTTTTTGATTGCAGGTGAAAATCGGGCGTTACATTAATTGTGGACTGATAGGATATTTCCATCCGTCTTAGCGGCTCATCGCCAACCCCGCATTGTGCGGATAACGTGGGCACTATACATTGTTGCCCGTTACCTAAAAGCGTAGAGCACTTTGCGCAATACGATGCCGAGAAGCCGTAGCTCCCGGTAAACTTCAGGTTCACCACATTATTGCTTCCGGTTATGGCAAAAGGGGAACGGGTAAAAGTATAAGCGTAGCTTAAACCCTCGCAGGGCTGCTGGCTGCCCGAAAATTTATTAGGCACCGAGTTTTCGGCCTGTACAAAATATGTTTTCAGGTCAACCGTAACCGGCACCTCCACATTTGAAACCGGCTGAACTAATGTTGGTATATCGGCTTCCGTGGCAACCGGTGCAAGCGGCTTTAGGGTTGAGCATGAATAAAACGAACACAGCAGTATAAATGCTGCGAAATAATGTCTGGGGTTTAGTTTCATTTTTATGGGGAATTGACCCGCGTTTTAACAAATAACCGCGCGGGTTTTATGCGGTAAAAATAATAAAGGTTTCGGTGTTTAGTCCGAATAATTTTAGTTTTTGTAAGATCATCCGGTTTCGGTATCCACTTTTTTAATAATTTTCAACTTCCTCTACAGACGTTTTTTCAGTCAGCACTAACCAGTCATAGCCATCGGGCCTGTCCATCGGGGCCAATTTTTCGTTTGTTATAACAACGGAGGTTGCTATTTCATTGGTTTTGTCAAAGGGCTGCACACGCAGCAGGGCATTGTATGTGCCGTCGTACATCTGAATCTGTGCATCACCGTTAAGCCTGTAAGTTGGGAACTGGCCAATGACAGCTGCTGCCAGGGCAAGTCTTCCTTGTCTGAAATCTCTGTAAACAGCATCTTTTTCAAGGACCACGAGGTGGGAATTTTTCAGGACCCGTAACTTAATATCCCTGCGTGAACATTCATCTTTGATCGAAAAAACGGAACCCTTATCGCCCGTGCTGAACGACTGGTTTTCGCCGACCCATAACTCTGTCAGTTTTATGCCGGTATCTATAAATAACTGATCAAACAACGCTCCGGCGCCTGCCTGCAAATCTTCACGGGCAATATCCAATGCAAGCACATTGTTTATACCCAGGTATTTTAAAAATTCTATCCGGGCGTTTAAGTCAAAATAGTCGCGGAAATAATTGGTGTAAATGAATTTACCGGGGTTGGGATAAACAATAATCACATAAGGGTTCAGGCCTTTTTTTTTGCTGTACGCTAACAGTTCTTTAAATAATGCTTTATGTTTCGGCAAAACCGGGTTCCAGGCGCCCAGTACCGCTATAATATTGGGGTTAATGTTTTTATGTAATTTCATTGTTTAAATTTTTACCACCCCGGATTGTTAAGGTATCTCCGGCAAGGCAATCCTGCCGATGTTTAAAAGTACATTTTAGAAATTGAAAAGCAAACTACCACTAATTTCAATTGGTATCTTGGCAGTCAGTAGAAACGAGCAAGATAATGCACTGTTAGTTCTTGCTCATCAGCCCTTGTCCCCCACATTAGCGCCAGTTATAATGGTACAAAAAACGTTAAATGTTACTTATAGTCTTTGGCGCATAGTCCACATTCTATCATTTTTACAAAATGGAAATTAAATCCAGAGTTGGCAAACGGATCAAAGAAATTAGAGAGGAACTTAATATTACCCAAAAAGATTTATCATACGCGGCTGATTTAGACCGTAGTTATGTTGCCAGCGTAGAAAATGGCCAACGTAATATTTCTATTGTGAATTTAGAAAAGATAGCCATAGCGCTAAAGGTTAGTTTAAGCGAATTATTTAAAGGGGTTTAATGAAAATCAGAATACCAAATGCACAGGTGCAGGAATTGCTTACAGGTAAAAAATATGTTTATCTAAAGTATGTTACCCAAATCATAAACCTAGCTAATCAAAATGCACAGGGAACCAGGGCTAAAGTCGTTGGTCAAATGAGTGATCTGATTCAGCAGTTTGAAGGCGCTTCGCTTGATGAATGGAAAAAATGGTATCTGGACGGGCATCCTGCGGCTATTGACAATGCATCAGATAAAGTTTGGGAAATGGTTAAGGCATTTCAGGAAAATATTCAAAAAATTGATAGGGACGTAGTTAAGCAATGGGTAGAAGAGCTTGTGATAGTTAAAACATTTGCCGGATTAAAATTTCAGGAAGCCATTTTAAAAGCAGTTGCATTCAAATATAAAAAGGAATATCGTTTAGCAATACCTGAAGAAGAAAGTAAAGGAATTGATGGTATGATTGGCGATATCCCCGTTAGTATTAAACCCATCACCTATAAAACTAAGCTTGGATTGAATGAGGCTATTGATGTACCCATTATTTTTTATGACAAAAAGAAAAGTGAGATTGTAATAGAATTTGATTTGCCAGAGTTAGAAGATTGAGTTGTTTGCTACCCAAAGTTTATAAGTTCCTGTACTGATTCCTTATGCTTGTTAGCGATAAAACTTTCACTTTTTGATGTTTCAATATATGAGGCCTCATACCCTGCCTCAACTTTTTTAACCCCATTTAAATAAGATAGTTTTATCCCCGTTTCCTGTGAAGTCATAACAGGAAGGTTAAGCTGAAGATTAAAGTGCTTGATCTCATTTTTGCTTACATCGCTATTTCGTTCACGAAGAAAAAGTTTGTGCCGTTCGATGCGGTTTTGAACGTAACGGTTCAATTGGACAGGGGCGGCAATATTAATATTTTCATCGATAAGCTGTTCAAAAGAAGCGTCAATTTCAACACCTATACTATTTCTTTGTGATGCCATGGCAGCTAACGTAGTAGTTCCGGTACCTATAAATGGATCTAATACCGTGTCCCCTTTAACAGAGTACATGTTAATTAACCGGTATGGCAATTCAAACGGATAAGCAGCACTGCGGCCCCTCGATTCCGGGCTCTCGATTTTTTGTTTTACGCCTTTTAAATCCCAAACATCAGAAAACCAAACGTTTCTTTCTTCCCAAAAAAAAGCGCTCTCCCTTCTTAATTCCTTATCTTTTTCTGTTTTAAAATTTCGCTTACCTCCCTTACGGAATATCAAAATCCATTCATGTTCTAAAGTTACGTAAGCACCGGCAGGGAGCATGCCAGAACCCATAAATTTGTTGGGGGCATTGGTTTGTTTTCGCCAAATAATATTAGGCATATTGGAAAATCCAAGTTTCACAAATGCGGATACAATACGTGAATGGTTATTATACAAAGAAAAATTTTCATTAATAGTTCTTGTTGCATCCCCAATATTGATACAAGCAAAGCCTCCGGGAGACAGTACCCTTTCCACCTGTTTCCAAATTTTATCCATCTCCTTGTGCATGAGCTCAAAGCTCAAACTTCCGTTTTTATCTTTCTGAGCATTAATGATATTTTCATTTTGGCTACCCATAATATCATCCCACATCTCAATCATAGGATAGGGCGGCGAAGTGACTATTAATTGAACCGATCCGGAATCGATTTTCTCCATTTCCAGGTCAGCTAATCCTATTAAAATTTTATGTGCAGTTGTTGCAATAGTCATTTAGTAAAAGTAATGAATTTAGTTAAAGTCACCCCGCCTTTCTATCTATCTAATATAGAGTAATAGTCAAAGATAAACCAATTTGCGCTAATAAATTTAGCAAAGTGATTGTTTTGAAAAGTTTTTTTTATACTCAAGATTTGCAATGCCTATAGTTAAGTATTCAGGGTTTCTGTGAAGCTGAAAATTAATAACTTTAACATGTTAGGCTGCACCTGGCATTACTCACGGCGAAACTTTCTCTACTCCCCTACCATAAACACCGCATTGCTCAGCAACAATTTCCCGTTTTCCCAAAAGCTGCGGAAGATAGGGTCGTCAACCATATAAACTACGGTACCGCGCCCCATGGATTGTACGCCAAGGAGCAGGCCATCCTTAATTTTTTCTTTGCTTTTTTGCCCTACGAAGCCCGATATCCAGGCATCTTTTTTAATAGTGCCAACATTCCAGCCGTCATCACCTAAAAAGTCGTAAATATCATCGTTCAGTTTCAGTGAATAATACCAGGCCGGCAAACCAAAGCCAAGGGGGTGACTGTTATCAAGATTTATCTTATAAATTGCGCCGGGGACACTGGCCCTCAGGGCGTCGCGGTCACGGTCATTGTATAATCTTACCGGGGCCGGTACTTTAGTTTTGTCGTCGGTTTTGTCATCCTTTTTTTCTTCCTTCTTTTTTATGCTAAAGCCTTTTTTATCCACCAGCTGCGACACCGCATTTTCCAGGGCGATCAGCTTCCCCCCGTCGCGCACCCAGTTTTGCAGCTTATCCGAAGGGAAATCCTCGTAAATACCGTCAGGGAATATGGCCACATCAAAATCGCTCAGCCGTGTTTTTTCAAGATCCTTGTACCTGATCAGGGTTACCGGATAATTTATCTGCTGCTCAAAGAAATGCCAAACCTCGCCCATGGCTTCAGCCGAAACGCCGTCGCCGTTTACCAGCAATACCCTTGGCTCGCGGATATATTTGATAGCCTCCGACCCAAAGTCAGCGCCTTTGTCAACAAAACCCGTAGCCAAAGGCGTAATTTCATTGTTCATGCCGGCTGCTGTTTGGGTAACCTCCTGGTCGAATCCCGCCATATCGTTACCTGCCCGGGTGATCAGCAATGATCCCGCGTTGAATTTTTTGCCGGCCGCCTCAAAGGGTTTTTCTGAATACCGTACTTTTATGCCCTTTTTTAGCAATGCCGATAAAAACTTAACATCATTAACTGATTGCCAGGCCGAAACATAAGCATAAGCATGTTTATTACTGAGCGCAGCCGTGTTGCCGCCGGTCAGCGCCGCATTCACAGGCTTAAACGACTCCTTCACACCGTAGGCGTTTAACCCGTAGGCGTAAGGCAGGGACCATGCCGTAATATCATACGTATTGGAATCGGCCACAAAAGTTTTAGGTTCAAACAGTACATTCAGCAATACCGATTTTGGCTGGTAGGCGTTAATAACCAGATCGTTGGCATTAGCGGTATATGATCCGGTTTTGCCTGTAACATAATTATACCCCGTAACGCTGTTTTTCAACCCGAAACCATATTGGATGCCATTGCGGGCCAGCATTTTGGTGAGATCGTTTATTTTATCATTGTTATCGTTTTGTATAACGTAGGTTTTGTATTCGCCGGGCGGGTTGGTACGGCTGTTATCATAAAACTTCTTAAACTCATCAATTAGTTTTTGCGCGTAGGCCGAGGCTGTTTCAATGGTGCTTAAACCGGTGCTGTGGTGGTGTGCAATCCTGTCGGCAAGGGTCAAGGTATCCCCGCTGCGGGTTAACACAGCCAGCCCCGCACTTATTCCGCCCTGCTCATAAGTCATGCCGATGGAGCCGTTATAAATAGGATAGGTATCGCCATAGGACGGGTAAAGCAGGTCGAACTCCTGTTTGGTAAAATACAGCCAGCCGTTCTGATCAAAATATTTTGCGTTGTTTTTACCGATAATGGTTTGAAACTCACGCTGCCAGGGGGTAATAACTTTATGAAATGGCTCGGCTGCAGGTGCGAAATAATAGGGAGCGTTATAGCCCTGTTCGTGGTAGTCCACATGAATTTGGGGCAGCCATTGGTTATACAGGGCCAGCCGCGCCTGCGTTTCCTTTTGTGTTTGCCAGGCCCAGTCGCGGTTAAGGTCAAAGTAATAATGGTTTATCCTTCCGCCCGGCCAGGGTTCGGCATGTTCGCGTGAGGCAGGGTTTGCATCCGGCGTTACGCCCCTTACCGAATTATAAAAGTTTACATAACGTTCGCGCCCGTCGGGGTTTAAACAGGGGTCAATCACCACAACCGTATTTTTTAGCCAGGTATGTGCGCTGGTGTTTGAAGGGTCAACCATAGCAAACAAAGTTTGCATAGCCGCCTCACTTGACGCCGGCTCGTTACCATGCACGTTATAACTTAACCAGCAGATGACAGGGGCAGTTGAGGAAGTAGCAGTAGCAGTAGCACTTTTTTCCTTACTGCTACTGCTACTAAAACCTGCTACTGTCTCAAGACCTGCTAAAGCTAAATTATTTTGCCTGATCTCTTCAAGCTTTCCAATGTTTTCATCAGACGCAATGAACATTGCAATCAGCGGCCTGCCTTCATTGGTTATGCCATATTGCACCAGTTTTACATTTTTTGACGCATCGGCGATATACCTGAAATAGGCCACTATTTTATAATGCGGGGTAAACTGTTCCCCTAACTTATATCCTAAATATCTTTCGGGTGAGCGGAGTTCCTGCGCAAAGGCAATGCAAACGGAACTCAGAAATATTAAAAACAGGAAGGCTTTTTTTAACATGACATGGATTGTGTAAATGCTAATTTAGGGATAAAAAAGTGATTTCATCGATTACAAATGGATTTCACCGATTTGTGAATGATTTCACAGAACAAAGGCGTTAAAAAGATGCTCAAATGAAGCTAAATGAGTTATTAAATTAGCTAATAAGACCCCTTTTTGGGGTCAAATATTGGTAGAAAAACAGACCAGCCCGACCTTGTGTGCCGTAGGTACTTAACCTCCGCCATGCGTTGGCACTAATGCCGCTTCGTTCGTTAGGTGCCTATGGCACGCTAAATCCTTTTTAATATTACTACCAATATTTCGCACCTAACGGTGCTTTTTTTAATAGTTTGAGATGATTTCTTTCAGCACGGTTGGGTTTCGATATCTGAACTGAAATACTTTAACGTGTTTGCCTTGTGAAGTCATTGCTGCCTGTGAAAATCCTGTTTGTCGCGGGTTAGATGAAATTTCAAATATTTGCACCTCCGCACATTTACCATCTGCACATTAATTCGTAGTTTTGTATATCTTCACCTTGCACTTTAAAAATAACATGGAACCGGTACAGGCACTGCAAAAATACTTCGGATACAGCGCGTTCAGGCATGAACAGGAAGCCATCATCAATCATATTTTAAATAAAAAAGATGTGCTGGCGCTGATGCCTACGGGTGGTGGTAAGTCATTGTGTTACCAGTTGCCGGCGGTTTTATTAGAAGGACTTACCATCGTTATTTCCCCGCTCATCGCGCTGATGAAGGACCAGGTGGACAGCCTGAATGTTAACGGCATACCAGCCGCTTTTTATAATTAGAGCCAGAGCAACGAAGAACAGATCCGGCTGACTACCAAACTCCGTAACAACCAGATCAGGTTGCTGTACCTTGCCCCGGAGCGTTTGTTCGGGAATGAAAGTAAACTGATCGGTTTTTTAAAAACATTACCTGTTTCGCTTATCGCGATTGATGAGGCGCACTGTATCTCTCATTGGGGGCACGATTTCCGTCCTGAATATTTGATGCTGGCGGGTTTAAAGCAGGAGTTCCCGAACGTTCCTGTCATAGCCCTGACAGCTACAGCCGATAAGCTGACGAAGAAAGACATCCTCGAAAAGTTAAACCTGAAAGACCCGGCCATATTTGTTTCTTCGTTTAACCGGGCCAATATTACCTATCGCGTTATCCCCAAAAGGAAGAGTTTTGACCAGTTGCTTGCTTTTTTGGATGAGCGTAAAGATGATTCGGGGATTATTTATTGTCTTTCGCGAAAATCAACCGAGGCGCTGGCTGCCGATTTGAAAGAAGAGGGCTTTGCCGCCGAAGCTTACCATGCAGGTTTGGACAATGCTTTAAAAGCCCGCACCCAGGAAGCTTTTTTGCGGGATGAAGTGAAAATTATTGTGGCGACCATCGCTTTCGGGATGGGGATCAATAAATCAAATGTGCGTTATGTGGTGCACGTGGATATGCCGAAAAACATTGAAGGCTATTACCAGGAAACAGGCCGTGCCGGGCGCGATGGCCTGCCATCGGATGCCATGCTCCTTTATTCGCCGGGCGATGCCAGCAAGCTGAAGCAGTTTGCCATGATAGAGGATAACCCGGAGCAAAGCCGCATTATGCTGAAAAAACTGGACGACATGGTACACTATTGCCAGTTGCATGCATGTCGCCGGCAATACCTTTTAAAATATTTTGATGAAGATTCCGCCCCGAACTGCGGCTCCTGTGATTTTTGTTTAACCGAGTTTACAAAGTTCGACGGCACCCTGATCGCCCAAAAGGCGCTGTCGGCTGTAGCCAGGTTAAAGGAACGTTTTGGGGGCGCGTACGTAGTTGATTTTTTACGGGGATCGAAAAATGAGAAGATCAGGGAAGAACATAAACAGCTAAAAACTTATGGCATCGGCGCCGATATCAGCAAAACCGATTGGCTGCGGTATCTCCGCGAACTAACCGCCATGGGCTACCTGCAGGTGACGGATGACGCTTACCCGGTTATAAAACTGACCAATAAAAGCGAAGCGGTACTGAAAGGCTTTGAAAAAGTTGAACTCATCGCATCGCAAACAACCGAAGAACATCAACAGGCAGCGGCATTGCCTTTTGAGGCAGCTTTATTAGGCGAATTGAAAAACATCCGCAGGGATATTGCCCTTCACGAAAACGTACCGCCGTACATTATACTTTCGGATGCCACCCTGCTGGAAATTGCAACATATTTGCCGCAAAGTCTGGATGAATTGCGGCTTATATCGGGTTTTGGCGATGTTAAATTAGCGAGGTATGGCAGGGAGTTTTTATTGCCGGTTAAAGCTTATTGCGCAAAAAATGGCTTATCATCTAAAATAAAACAGAAAATACCCAAACGCGAACGGAAAGCTAAAACCGAACGCTCAGGGAATGGAAACAAATCTTCGGATACCGCGTTTGATAGTTTTACTTTATACAAATCTGGCATAACAATAGCGGGCATAGCTGAAGCGCGCGGACTTGCCGTGTCAACTATTGAAGGTCATTTAAGTTTTTATATTTACACCGGCGCAATTGAGCTGTCGGAACTGGTAGTTGAAGAGAAGCAGCAACCGATAAAGGATGTCGTTGAAAGCTACGGTGCCGAAAAGCTCGGGCCGTTAAAAGAAGTATTGGGAGAAGATTACAGTTATGGCGAAATCAGGGCGGTGATTGCATGGATGCGGAAAGCGGGGATGATATAAATGTAGAGACGCAATACTTTGCGTCTCTGGACGTCTTTGGGTTAATTGCATTTACGGGGAATAATACCAAAGACGCAAAGTATTGCGTCTCTACGGGCAAGAAATTAAGAATTGGAAGATATATTAACGATGACAAGCAGGGAACACCTTTACAAACTTTTTCTTCAGTACCCGCTTATCGTTACCGATACCAGGAAGATAGTGCCGGGCAGTTTGTTTTTTGCCTTGAAGGGAGAAAAATTTGACGCTAATACTTTCGCCGCAAACGCCCTTGAACTGGGTGCAGCTTATGCCATCATTGATAACCCTGCCTATCAGCTTAATGAGAAATATATTGTAGTTGATGATGTGCTGACATCCTTGCAGGATCTGGCACGCCATCATCGCAGCCAATTAAACATTCCCGTAATTGGCCTTACCGGCACCAACGGAAAAACGACCACCAAGGAACTGATCAATTCGGTTTTATCACAACATTATAAAACACAGGCCACACAGGGTAACCTCAATAACCATATCGGAGTGCCCTTAACGCTGCTGACTATTGATAAATCGCATGAAATAGCGGTGATTGAAATGGGCGCTAATCACCAAAAAGAAATTGAACTGCTTTGCAGCATTGCACAACCTACCCATGGCCTTATTACCAATATTGGCAAGGCACATTTAGAAGGCTTTGGCGGGATTGAAGGTGTAAAGAAAGGTAAGGGAGAATTGTATGATTTCTTAAAGAAGTCCGAAAGTCCGGAAGTCCGAAAGTCCGAAAGTGTATTTAAAGTCTCTCCGCCAGCTGGCGGAGGAGACCTGCCTGCCGGACAGGCAGGTTTAGAGGGGGCTAAGGGAGTTGCCTTTGTGAATAGCGATAGTGCTGTTTTGGTGCAGATGGAGCAGGAACGCGGGCTAAAAAATACGGTGTTTTACGGAACCGGAAATGCGGACAACCTGGTTACCGGGCAATTGATTGAAAATTCCCCGCTTTTAACCCTTGAATGGGAAAACAACCGCTCCGGGGAAATTTATTCTGTTAAAACACAACTCACCGGGGCTTACAACCTTGATAATATATTGGCGGCAATAGCTACCGGCGTTTACTTTGGTTTGGATGATGATGAAATAAATAAAGGCATCGAAAGCTACCAGCCAAAAAATAACCGCTCGCAAATTGTGCAAACAGCAAGTAATACCCTCATTTGCGATTATTATAATGCCAACCCAAGCAGCATGTTTGTGGCAATAGAAAACATGGCAAAAATAAACGCAGCACGCAAGGTTTTGATTTTGGGCGATATGTTTGAATTGGGCGATGAATCCCTTGCCGAACATGCCGCTGTTATTAAAAAAGCAATGGAAACACCGGTTGACGAAAGGATATTTATCGGGAAGGATTTCTTTGAAGCAGGATCGACCATGGACCATGGACCATGGACCATAGACAAAAGTTCCGCTTTCTACAAAACAGCCGACGATGCCATTGATGCTTTAAAAGCAAACCCAATTAAAAATTCAACTATACTTATAAAAGGATCAAGAGGAATGGCGTTGGAGCGGTTGGTGGAGTTGTTTTGATAAAAATCAGTGTCTCTCTTAATGCATTGAAATAAAAAAATCCGTGCCAGGTATGCAGGCAGGGAAATTAAATGTTTTCTAAGAATTGTGCTTAGCTTTTATTTCTTTCATCACCGATTCATGCGAGCTTACGCGACCGCTTTTTACATCTGCCAAACCTTCCTGGATCGCGGCCTTCAGGTCTAAATCATTTTGAAGCTCAAACAGCGCGTTTTGAAGTCTCCCGCGCTCGTTATTATCTAAATTCTGGAGCGATGCTATAATATCGTCAATATTCAATTTCATATTATTTTTAATGGCGACTAACCTACGATTTTATTTTTTGATAAGGATGGTCTTAAATAAGTTTTACATACCTGTGTTGGAATCAGCGGCTAAAAAAGTTCCGGACTGCGGCATCTTAAAGCGCCAGTTCCGCCACCTCTTCCCCAACCAAGCTTCCCATGGCCACTCCCATGCCGTTGCACCTGACGGCGCAAAAAATATCCGGCTCAATCTGCTTAACTATTGGTTTTAATTCTTCTCCAAAGCCCATAATGCCACTCCACCAATAGTCAATTTCAAAATCCTGGCCGGGTAATATCACCTCTTTAAGGTAAGTCACCAGTTTATTTTTAACGGTTTGGGTATGACCGAACGCCCAGGTTTCTTCCGCCTTAAAATCAAGGTTGCGGCCACCGCCGAACAATATGCGGCCATCAATATTGCGGAAATAGTAATAACCATCATCAAAATGATAGTTGCCCAATAGCTTTAAGCCCGGAACAGGTTTGGTTATCAGTACCTGTCCCCGGCCCGGGGTAACATTCAGATCGGGGAACAATTGGTTTGCAAAGGCATTGGTTGCTAAGATCACTTTGCCGGCTATGAATTTTCCCTGAGAAGTGATCAGGCTGATATGGCCATTCTCATTTTCCATTCTCAGGATATCGCAGTCGTTTAAAACCAGTACGCCCAGGTTATAAACCTTATTCAACAGGGTGCGCATCATTTTCCCGGTGTGTATCTGCCCCTCAAAAGGGTTAAAGATCATCCTGCTTACACCTTTAAACCCAAAATCTGCAATTTTGGCACTGGCGTCTGAATAAATGTCGGATGTTCCGATGGCCTCTTTTAACAATTTATTGAGGCGGTCCATCTGCTCAAAGCACCGGTCAGCCAATTCCGTTTCATCGTCTAAAAATAATTCATAACCGCCATGTTGTATGTAATCGATATTGGCATCGCCCAAATTTTCCCTTAACCGCTGCAGGCCGCGCCATTTATAGTTCACCAGGCGGACAACATCCTCAGGTGCAGAGCGCCCTAAAGCCACAAGTTGCTCTGATACAGTGCCAAAACAGGCAAACCCGGCATTTTTTGTGCTTGCGCCCGAGGGTAAAAATCCCCTGTCCAGCACCAGCACTTTTAAAGCCGGTTGCTGCTTTTTTAAATGCAGGGCCGCACTGAGGCCAACAACGCCGCTGCCTATAATTATAACGTCTGCATCATCAATAAATGCGGTGCGTTCCCAATATGAAAATGAATTTGCTGCCATACGAATATGTTTTATGGAATACTTTTTGTTTTATTGGTCATTGTGTCATTTGCCATTAGTCATTGGTTAGCGTCACAAAAAAGGCCAATGACTAATGACTGATGGCCAATGACTAAATACAATACAAATATGAATCATTTAACATTAATTACAGGATATATTAGCATGGGATCAGCGTGGTTCTTGATGATCATTATAGCCATCGTGAGTTTTATTGTTCAATGGCGCTTCAAAAGCAAATTTAAGAAGTATTCAGAAACCCCTTTATTGTCGGGCCTTTCGGGACAGGAGGTAGCTGAAAGGATGCTGCGCGATCATGGCATTTATGATGTAAAGGTGGTATCGGTTGAAGGGCAGCTGACCGACCACTATAACCCCGAAACAAAAACAGTTAACCTCAGCCCTGATGTATTTTACAGCCGGAGCGTTGCCTCTGCGGCAGTGGCAGCTCACGAATGCGGGCACGCCGTGCAACATGCCAAAGCTTATACCTGGTTGAGCCTGCGCTCGGCTATGGTGCCCGTTATTAACGTTGCTTCAACTTTAACCCAATGGACATTATTTATTGGAGTAATGCTGTTGTTTTTTATGCATAACCCATTGGTTTTGGCCGTTGGCGTTGCCGCACTGGCCCTGGTTACAACCTTCAGCTTTATTACACTGCCTGTTGAGTTTGATGCAAGCCATCGTGCACTGGCCTGGCTGAATAACAATTACACCATTATGCAAACCAGCGAAGAACATAAGCAGGCAAAAGACGCCCTTTGGTGGGCCGCCATGACTTACGTGGTTGCAGCTTTAAGTGCCCTGGCAACATTGCTGTATTATGCGTCCTTCCTGCTAAACCGCAGAAATTAAGCATGCCTGCCTTTTAAAGGACAATATTATTTGCCGGGAAACGGGCAAGATTTTTACCCTTTCTGCCACTTGGTGGCGCTGGGGGCACAAAGCTATAAAGAGGGTGAAAAGCAGTAAAGAAAAAGTATTGAATCAGTCATTTTAAGAATGTTGCTCCAAACATTTTTTGCTTCTGATTGTTTTAAAATACACATCTGATAAATGTATTATGAAAAAGATCGCCCTGATAATCATGCTTTTCGCATTGGTGATTTTTGGTTCTTTCGCAAATCCGCAGCAGACGCACCTTATTAAACAAAAACCAGATACAATCCGCCATAAAAAAGTTCACCATAAACCCCGCGTGGTTGACAAACGCAGCCAACAGCGGCAACTGCAGCTTAAGCAGATTGAGTTTCATAAAAAACAATTAAAAAAAGTACATGAGGCGCAAAAGGAATTAAACAGGGAACTAAATAAGTCAGATTCGGATTAATAAAAGCAAGCAATAGCTTATTAATTTTGCCGCTATCCCTGGCAGAGAGTCCCGCAATTGCCGGATATTGACATTACGCTGCCTGGCAAAAAAGACAATATGCACAATTAAATAAAAACCTGTTAATTTGGGGGATGATTTTTCTGACGCTTTTCCTCGGGCTATTTGCCAATTTTATAGGGTATATCCCGCCGGGAAACATTAACCTTACCTTAGTACGGATCACTATAAACCGGGACTTAAAACAGGCGCTGAGGTTCATTATTTCATTTTCGTGCGCAGAGTTCATTTTTACTTTCTTTGTCATGCACGCGGCAAAATGGCTCGCCGAACAGGTAAGGCTGGATACGATAATTGACTGGGTGATGGTGGTTTTATTTGGCGTTTTAGGCACTGTAACCTGGTTGCACCGCAAAAAGCCCCCTCAAACAAATTATTCGGAACACGAAAGTATAAAATATGGCATTTTGTTAGGTTTTATAAACCCGGTGCAGGTACCGTTCTGGATGATAACAGGCACTTACTTTATCACCCACGGATGGATACTCGACAGCAAACCGGGTTTGGTGATATTTAGTTTGGGTTCGGCAGGCGGTGCTTTTTTGGCTTTGTTTTTATATGCCAAGTTTGCCCAATACATACAGAGCAAATTTGCCCTGAGCACCAGGCTAATTAATACAGGCATCGCACTATTGTTTTTCTTATTTTCCGCTTATCATGTGGTGAAACAATTGTATTTGGTGTTTTGGAAGAATTAATTGATTGACCTTTCCAGCATATATTTAATTTTCCTCACGGTGTCAAATAAGGCAACCTCATTAATTATTTTTTTATTTTTATAGATCAACTTATAATTTCGGGCATCTAAAAAACCATCCTTTTTGTTTTGGGAGCGCTGCATTATCAATTTATCATTTTCAGCCGACCATGTAAACGAAAAAATCAAAGTCCCTCCTTCCATCGTAACAGCACCAGTATTGTTTTTGGCGAAGTTTAAAGATGGGCAGGCATTGCGATCCATTTCCAAATATCGACCATCGTCTTGAAGAAATAATTCTTTGCAAAGCCCCCATTCTCCCACTAAAAAACTATCTCTATTAACAGGCTTCGGTTGTTGTTCAACGGTGTTATTGGCAGTTTTGCTTTGCCGGCAGGAAAATAAGCCCAACACCAGCACAATAAATAAAGTTTTGGTATTTATCATAATCTAATTGACACTTTGAGTTGGATTTGGTTTAGTGTTAAAATTCCAAATCCTTTCCGCCTTTCTTCCAATAAGCCAGAAAGACAAGCCCAAAATGGCGAAGAACAGGGTTTTGTTGGTATGGTCCCAAAAGTACTCGAAGTATTTAGTGTAGATAAAAATAAGCAGGAAGGTGATCCCAAACTCGCGGGCTATAACATCCTTTGTTTTTAAACCAAAAAGCAGGAAGATTGCCGCCACTACGCCCGAAATTATGCCCCAGTAAAATAAACTGATCTGCCTGATTTGCCACCATTTATCAATATTTCCATAATTCCCGAAGATGCTTAATAACCAAAGGGACATAAACAGGTATAGCAATCCCACCACATAGGTAAGTTCCCAAAAACGGTCGAACCATTTTTGTTTTTTAAGCAGATAGCAGCTGCCAACCAGCACTATACTGAACAGCACAAAGCGAAAGGGATAATTTAAGCCTAAAAAATAATAAGCCCAATGGGTTTGATAGCCGGTTTCGGTGCCGAACCAGCTGCCCAGGGAAACCAGGGCAAACAGCCATATCAGCCTCGAATCCATCCGCCAGGCTAAAAAACCGTAAACAAAAACCGACAATAAAAACAATAAAGAGAAATGGCCCGAACCATTATCAAGGCTTTTGCCGAGGTAGGCTATGCAGCAGGCGGTAAATAATACGCCTGTAAACGTAGTAGCTTCGTTGCTGAAGATTTTTTCGGGATACTTCTTTTCCCAGCACCCGGCAAAATAAAAAAAGGCCGCGGCAATCACACCGGCGATAACGCTGATGACAATATCAGGGGTATAATACAGGTTTTTCAGCCAGTTGATAAACGTATCATTGATAATAAGCGACCCAACGGCAATTGCACCGCAAACCAATGCGATCCAGAAAGAATATTTTGCCAGCCTCATCCAGTCGAAGCCTTTTACCTCGTATGATTCCCGAAGGTTTTTGGCAAGATCTGCGTCTATCAGGTGTTCCTTTTCCCAATGCGTTACCGCCTTGTTTAAAAATTCGCTTTCCTGCTTGTCGAGATTGAGTTTGCGCATTGTTTTGAGTCCATAGTCGATGGTCCATAGACCATGGTTTTGAGTGCAGGTACAAGGTAGTGTTTTTTAACATTGTATTGAAATCAGGGATGTTGTCCATGGTCCATGGACCATGGTTGTTAAAAGGTAATCCTGATGAATATTTCCCCGAAATCCACTATGGACTATGGACAATGGTCTATGGTCTATTGACCCTCTCCAGCAACCGCTCCACATCAATCTTATCCTGCGCTATCTGTGCCTTTAATTCATCCAGGGAAGAGAATTTCATATCATCGCGTACAAAATTGTAAAACTCCATACGGATCTGCTGGTTGTAAATTTCCTCATCGAAATTAAAAATATTTACTTCGATATTGCGGGTCAGGCCGTTCACGGTAGGGCGGGTGCCAATATAGGCCATACCGCGGTAAACAATAGCATCAATCGTTACCTTAACCGCGAATATGCCATCAGCGGGGATCAGCTTATACCTTTCTTCAATAACAATATTGGCGGTGGGGTAGCCTATTTTCCTGCCGATCTGGTCGCCGCGTACAACTTTGCCGGTTATAAAAAATGGATAGCCCAAAAAAGTGTTGGCCAGTTCTATCTCGCTGTTTAACAAAGCGGTCCTTATCCTGGTCGAGCTGATTGCAACTTCGTTAATATCCTGCTCCGGTATTTCAACCACGTCAAAGCCGTAAACCGGCCCCAGGCGCAGCAAATCTTCCAACCCCCCGTGCCTGTCTTTGCCAAAACGATGATCGTATCCGATCACTATTTTTTTTGTGCCGATTTTATTTACCAGCACGTCGAGGATATATTCTTCGGCAGTCTGGTTTGAGAAATCTCTTGAAAACGGTGTAATAATCAGGTGGTCGATCCCGAGTTCTTCGAGCAGCCCGGCTTTTTCATTGATGGTATTGATCAGTTTTATACTTTCATCTTCGGGATGCAGGATCATTCGCGGATGCGGGAAAAAAGTAAGTAAAACAGTTTCACCGCCTGTGCTTTCAGCCAGTTCTTTTATGCCGGAGATTATTTTGCGATGACCAATATGCACACCATCAAAAGTGCCGATGGTTACCACCGCATTATGTAACCGGGTAAACTCATTAATGTTATGATATATCTTCATTACTATGATTAAGCGGCGTGATTGCCTTTAGTTCTCGTATTATCCCTACCAGTTCCATTACTTCCCTGGCATCTTCAATTTTATAATCCCCGCTGCGTGTGCGCCTTAATTTCGACAGGTAAGCCCCGTTGTTTAATGCTTTTCCAAAATCGTTCACTAACGAACGGATATAGGTGCCTTTGCTGCATACCACCCTGAAATTAATTTCGGGCAGGGCTATCCCGGTAATTTCAAATTCCGAAATAGTCACATTTCGCAGGCGGAGTTCAACCTCTTCTCCGCGCCGGGCTTTTTCATATAAACGTTCGCCGTCAATTTTTATAGCCGAATGTGCCGGAGGATATTGCTGAATATCGCCAATAAATTGTTTGCAGGCATCCAGTACCTGGCCCTCAGTAATATGGCTGATATCGAACTTTTGATCGGCATCGGTCTCCATATCATACGATGGCGTGGTTTCGCCTAAGACCATAGTGCCGGTATATTCTTTTTCCTGTGCCTGGAAGGTGTCTATTTGCTTGGTCATTTTACCGGTGCAGATGATGAGCAAGCCGGTAGCCAACGGATCAAGCGTGCCTGCATGACCAACCTTGATTTTCAAAGGTTTAAATGCATTGCGCAGTTTGCCTACCACATCAAAACTGGTCCAGTTATAGGGCTTGTTTACCAATAACAGCTGGCCTTCTGTAAAATCGTTTATATTGTTGTATGTATTGTTCAAATTCTGATAATAAGAGGGACAGTAAATTGCAAAGATAGTTGTCTGAACTTTGATTTTTCACTCTTTGATTTGTTTTTTCGATGGCGTTCAAGAGGGCTTCGCCGTTTTTGGGATTAAAGAATTTACTTGATTTTATTATGGCATCAGGAAATCCTTTAATCAAGTGAATCATGGTTCAGACAAAAATATACCGTCTTTAATTTCCGGAATAATATTCTTTTCTCTCGCGGTATCAAAAAGCAGCTTTATCGCTTTTTTTCCTTCAGCGCCCAAATCAACTGAGTATTTATTCACATACAGTTCAATGTGCTTATACATCACCTCCTCACTCATTTCCTGCGCGTGGGAACGGATAAATTCCAGCCCCGATTTTGGGTTTGCAAAAGCAAATTCAACCGAACGGCGCAAAATACGGTTTATTTTGTGCTGAACCTCCAATGGTAAATTACGGTTTGCAACAATTCCCCCAAGGGGGATGGCACAACCTGTTTGTTTTTCCCAATAATCACCAAGGTCAATGATCTTTTTTAAGCCTTTATCCTGATAAGTAAAACGATTTTCGTGAATGATCAAACCGACGTCAACCCTTCCGTCTAAAACAGCCTCTTCAATATCCGAGAAAACCAGTTCAACCTTGTTGGTTGCATTCGGGAATGCCAGGCCTAACAAAAAATTGGCAGTGGTATATTTGCCGGGAATACCGATGGTGGTGGTAGAGGTTAGAGATTGGAGATCAGAGATCAGTTTTTCCGGATCACCTTTGCAAATTAATAAGGGTCCAACCCCAAACCCGAGCGCACTTCCGGCATCCAGCAAAACATATTTATGTGCAACGTAAGCAAATGCGTGGTAACTGAGTTTGGTAATATCCCATTCACCGCGCAGGGCTTTTTGATTCAGCGTTTCCACATCATCATAAAACACTTCAAAGTCCAGACCTTCAGTATCAATTTTATGATGGATCAGCGCATCAAAAATAAAGGTATCGTTTGGGCAGGGCGAAAAACCCAGGGATAGTTTCATATCTGGTTGATTGAGTTGACAAAGTTGGATTAGGTTGATTGAGTTGGAACGGGTTAACAAGTAGCTACTACTCACCCAATCAACCTAATCAACCATTTACCCCACCTCAAGCATAAAGCTTTAAAAATTCAAGGGCAAAGGTATTCAGATTTTTTATAGCAAGCCCTGTTTCCCAGTGATCGCGGTTACGCTTTTCAACATAATTTGACACAGCCCTGATTTGTATGCAGGGCACATTCATTTGGTTGCAGGCATAAAAAAATGCCGCGCCTTCCATACTTTCCAATTGCGGGTGCAGCCTTTCGGATATTTCTTTAATCGATGCTTCATTGCCATGTACGGTATTTACGGTAATAGCGGAGGCAGTTTTAAGGTTAAAGGTATTGAACAGGTTATACAGGTTTGAAAGTTTTGTGGATGGGAAATAAGTACGCTGACCAAAACCCATTTCTTCGATGGATAAAAACGCATCATCATCTTCAGCACCCAATTCCGCAAAAGTATCTTCGGTTATTTCCAATACATCGCCCAGGGCAATATTCCTGTCGAAACTGCCGGCAATGCCCAGATTAACAACCAGATCATATTGGTTTGAAACCAAATGCCTGCCCAACGCGAAGGCAGTAGCCACCATGCCTACACCGGTTATGAGAAGTTCAAAGTCGAAAGTCTGAAGTCGAAAGTCTTGAGTAATATCCTGCGGCTCTTGATTCCTGACTCTTGATTCCTGACTCTGACTTAAGACTTCTGACTTAAGACTCCCGACTTCTTCCGCTGTAGCGGCGACAATCAATATCTTCATATTGCTTTTTTTATGACGCTAAGATAGAACATAAGGCCTGTTTTTGTTTTGTATATTTGCCCCAATATTTGTTATGATGATATTTATTACGCGCAAAGAACATTTTAACGCTGCACACCGCATGTACCGCGAAGAATGGAGCGAAGAAAAGAATGCTGAAGTATTTGGCAAATGTGCCAATCCAAACTGGCATGGTCATAATTACAACCTGTTTGTAACCGTAAAGGGCGAGATTACTTATGAAACAGGTTACCTGATAAACCTGAAAGAATTAAAAGTAATTATAAACGAACATGTAATTGAAAAACTGGACCATAAAAACATCAATATGGATGTTGATTTTATGACCGGGAAAATGGCATCGACAGAGATGCTTTGCATTGAAATTTTTAACCAGCTGAAAGCACCCATTGAAGCATACCCGGGTGTTTTTTTACATTCGGTGAAATTATGCGAAACTGAAAACAACTCCGCCGAGTATTTTGGCGGTTAAACCTCAAAAATGATTGACGAAAATTCTATTCCCGACCGTGATGAAGGCATCGAAGGTTATGTAAAAATTGATCGGTATAACCCTGAGCTGATTGATAATTTATCTGCTCATTACAAGGATATTTTAAAACAAATTGGCGAAGTGCCTAACCGTGAAGGTTTATTAAAAACGCCCGAACGGGTTGCTAAAGCTTTATTATATCTTACACATGGATATGATCTTGACGCCAGGGAAATTCTTAACTCTGCGATGTTTAAAGAAGACTACAGCCAAATGGTTATTGTAAAAGACATTGAAGTATATTCAATGTGCGAGCACCATATATTGCCGTTTTTTGGCAAAGCCCATGTGGCTTATATCCCTAACGGGCATGTAGTGGGGCTAAGCAAAATACCGAGGGTTGTTGATGTTTTTGCCCGCCGCTTACAGGTGCAGGAGCGCCTTACCAACGAAATCCGCGATTGCATACAGGATACTTTACAGCCATTGGGTGTTGGGATAGTTATTGAATGCCGCCACCTTTGTATGAGCATGCGCGGTGTGCAAAAACAAAACTCCGTGACCACCACCTCGGCATTTACCGGGGAGTTTTTAAAAGAAAAAACACGTACTGAATTTTTGAACCTCATTTCAGCGAAACTGGGATAGTTCATTGGTTCACTGGTTCATTAGTTCATTAGTAAAAAGTTGCATGTGTTATTTTAAATTTATTTAA
>JBIOHE010000027.1:0-22569 GCA_044448725.1 Sphingobacteriales bacterium
CTGCGGATACAGAAGCGCGGTAACGGTGGTCGGGGGTTAAAAACTATCTTCCTTAGCTGCCATTTTTTTGTTTAGACGCGCTACTAATTCTTTTACAGCCTTTTCATTGTCCGTTAGCAGATAAATCTCCTGCTTTTTGGTGTAATGCGTCTTACCCGTTCCAGTTAGATCATTCAGTAGGTCCATATAAGTTGCAGAAGGCCAGTTGTTAGGTGTATTACCAACAAACCCGGTAGGGCTCAATCTAAAGTCGTAAAATCTATATCTATATTTACCATCTTTACAATTGATCTGTATAATCATTTCATCATTAAAAGACCCATCGTACATAAAGTTCAATTTCAATACCACCTGATGGATGCCTTTACAGTTCAAAACACCATCTTCTTTATCCTCCGTCTCGATCACAGCTTTCGCTGATACGAACGTTTCCAAAAGGAAGGTTTTTGCGCTTGCAAAAAGTTGATTTTTAGTTTTACCGGGAACATCTACAATGCCCTCATGCATTATAGTCCCATTTACAATAGGCAGATTCAAACCTATTGTGTCTTTTACTTGTGCTTTAACCGATAAGCATAGGGTTGCAGATAGGAAAATAAGGAATAGATTTTTCATTGTTTGGAATTGTTGAGTAAAATTTATCAGGCAAACTGATTTCCTGATAGTCTGAGCTTTCCGTTAAAATTACAAAAAATTTCAACTTTATAAAAAAACCTTGCTGCTGTCCGAGTTTTCAAATTCGGATGATTTCTAACTAATCCTGATTCCGCCCCTAAATTGCATCCATAGCAAATTAAAAAAAGGCTCAAATCTTCCAAATGAGGCTTTCATTTACTTGAAGCAGATGGTAATCAATGCATCCCCCCCGTTAAAACATCAAATTAAACCCTTTTCCTTTTTTGGGCTGGGCAATCTCTTCAAATTTCTTAATTTCATTTTCAAGTAGTTTGGCGTATTCTGCTGCCATAAAATCCCTGAAAATATTGATATCATCTTTTTCCCTTGTTGCTATTAATGCCTCAATGTATTCTGTTTTAGCGTCGCTGTGAACAATGGCGGACGGTAAATTATAATAAGCCTGTATGTAATTCATTAATAAACGCGAAGTACGTCCGTTCCCGTCATAAAATGGATGGATACTCACCAAATTAAAGTGAGCATCGAAAGAAAGGTTTATTTGGTCGGATACGGAAACAGCATTCTTCATAAGTTCATTGATCCTGGCCGCCATCTCATTGGTAAGGGGTTCCACTTTGTCATAATTCGGAAAATAGGAAACCCCTGCTAAAACATTGCCTTTTCTGAATTCCCCGGTACTTGAATCAATGGTGCCAAATATCGTTTTGTAAATTTTACCTGTATTTTTAACAACAAGCGCATTAATTTCCCGGATTAAATTTGAAGTAACAGGCCTTTTTTCTCTGGCCGATGTTAAAGTGAATAATAGCGCGGCATAATGATCGGTAACCATCAAACTATCATGCAGGGGCTTACCTTTAGGCGTCAGGCCTTCACTGATCAAAACCTGTGCTTCGACCTCAGTTAAAGTTGAACCTTCAATTTTGGTGGAATGATGAACAATAGAGATGAGTTTGAATTTTTCGTGACCTATAATATCATCAATACCCAGGTTTCTATAACGTTCTATCAGGCCTGGTAAATCCATTTTCTTATTGTAATTATTACAGGTATTTCAAAGATAACATTTCTGACGGCCAATCTGATTGCCAGGATTTGTCAACTTTTCAAAAGTTGACAAATCTACATGGTCAGATAAAATAAACGGATCAGTTAAGAATTGCCATCCAAACGAAAAAAGTCTTTAGACTTACGACTAAAGACTTTTGACTTAGAAAAAGGTAGCGGGAGCAGGACTCGAACCTACGACCTTCGGGTTATGAGCCCGACGAGCTACCAACTGCTCCATCCCGCACTGTTTTTGTTTTACGATTCGCGTCATTACCGCGAAAAGGGCATTTTACTTTATTTACGTCCGGTGTTGCTTCACCGCATTATTACTGGTCTTAAAAGAAAAAGTCTTTAGACTTATGACTAAAGACTTTTTACTTTTTTAAAGGTAGCGGGAGCAGGACTCGAACCTACGTCCGCCTTTCGGCGGATATGAACCCGATGAGCTACCAATTGCTCCAAACAAAAATCTTACGACTTTCGACTTAAGACTTCTAACTTAACCAAGGTAGCGGGAGCAGGACTCGAACCTACGACCTTCGGGTTATGAGCCCGACGAGCTACCAACTGCTCCATCCCGCACTGTTTTTTTTGTTTTCACCTTTTGTTCATAACCTCAAAAAGTGTTCCATTTTGTCAAAAATGCATTTTGCACTCCGTTTTAATTGGACTGCAAAGATATAATTCGTTTCTTTGCAGTCCAAATTATATTTTATTTATTTTTATAGTAGTTTTTTATGGCACACAGGGCAGGTTTTGTAAGTATAATTGGTAAGCCTAACGCAGGCAAGTCAACCCTGATGAACGCGCTTGTGGGCGAAAAAATGTCTATTATCACCCCAAAGGCGCAAACCACCCGTCATCGTATTCTGGGTATTGTGAACGATGAAGATTACCAGATCGTGTTTTCGGATACCCCTGGCATCATTAAACCGCACTATGCACTGCACGAAAGTATGATGCACCAGGTGGATGGTTCCATCGTTGACGCCGATTTGATATTGCTGGTGACGGATATTTACGAGGAATATGACGAAGCTGATGTATTAAAAAAGCTGGAAGGTTCGCAGGCGCCTTTAGCTGTCCTCATCAATAAAGTTGATCTGTCCGACGAGGCAACAGTAAAAGCCAAGGTTGAATACTGGCAGGAGAAGCTAAATCCGAAAGCCATATTCGCCATCTCTGCATTAAAAGATTATAACGTGCTCGCCGTAATGAATTTTGTGATAGAGCATCTGCCGGAACACCCGCCTTATTACGAAAAGGATGCATTGACTGATCGTAACGATCGTTTTTTCGCATCGGAAATGATAAGGGCGCAGGTATTTAAACAATATAAAAAGGAGATCCCGTACAGTACTGAAGTAATTATTACTGCTTTTGTGGAAGGCGAAAAGCTGCACCGCATCAGCGCGGAGATTATAGTGGAGCGGGATTCACAAAAAAATATTATTATTGGCAAGGGCGGCGAAATGCTTAAAATAGTTGGGACATACGCCCGCCGCGATATGGAAGAGTTCTTTCAGAAGAAGATTTTCCTGGAAATGTTTGTAAAAGTGATCCCCGACTGGCGGAGTAAAAAGAATTACCTGAAACAGTTTGGGTACGAATAAGATTTGAGATATTAGATGTGAGATTTGAGATTAAAAAAGTTTCTCAAGTATCAATAATAATTCCTCAAAATAGTAAACTCAGATGTGCATTCAAGATATTGACAATTACTTTCTGTCTCCTATCTCAAATCTCACATCTCATATCTAAAAGAAGCATGAGTAACATAGTAGCCATAGTGGGCAGGCCCAACGTAGGCAAATCAACTTTATATAACCGTTTAACCGAAAGCCGCAAGGCTATTGTTGACGATGTGAGCGGTGTAACCCGCGACAGGCACTACGGTGTATGTGAGTGGACTGGTCATACTTTTACGATAATTGATACCGGGGGCTACGTGGCAAATTCCGACGATCTGTTTGAAGCCGCTATCCGCGAGCAGGTGATTATTGCCATTGAAGAGGCTACCGTAATTTTGTTTATGGTTGATGTTACTACCGGTATTACCGATCTTGATGATGAAATTGCCAGCTTGTTGCGTAAGGGTAATAAACCGGTTTTTGTAGTGGTAAATAAGCTGGACAATACTTCGCTGTTAGCCGATTCGATGGTGTTTTATAGCCTGGGCCTGGGTGAGCTTTACAATATTTCATCAATGACAGGCTCTGGAACCGGTGAGTTGCTTGATGAGGTGGTAAAACATTTTGATGATGAGCAGGTAGAAGAAAATGCCCTGCCCAAATATGCCATTGTTGGCCGGCCTAACGTGGGTAAATCATCCATCATAAATTCATTAATAGGAAAGGAACGTAATATTGTTACGCCGATAGCCGGCACCACACGCGATTCTATCCATATCCATTATAACCAGTACGGGCATAATTTTATGCTGATTGATACTGCCGGGCTGCGCAAAAAAACCAAGGTAAAAGAGAATATCGAGTTTTACTCGGTGATGCGCACCATTAAAGCGCTGGAAGAAGCCGATGTCGTGATCCTGATGATTGATGCCGTAGAAGGAATAGAATCGCAGGATATCAATATCTTCCACCTGGCCGAAAAAAATAAAAAAGGTGTTGTCATCGTCGTAAACAAATGGGACCTGATCGAAAAAAACAACAAAACAATCAAGGTTTTTGAAGAGCAGATCAGGGATAAGATAGCCCCTTTTACCGATGTTCCTATTGTGTTTACTTCCGTAACCGAAAAGCAAAGGGTTTTAAAGGTAATTGATACGGCCAATGCTGTTTACCAAAATAAGATCAGGAAAATACCAACCTCAAAACTAAATGAGGTAATGCTGCCCATCATTGAAGCCTATCCGCCGCCATCTATCAAGGGTAAATATGTGAAGATAAAATACATCACCCAGATAGCTGGTACATCGCCGATGTTCGCTTTCTTCTGTAATTTACCTCAGTATGTAAAAGAGCCTTATTATCGCTTTATTGAAAACAAGCTACGGGAGCATTTCGAGTTTTCCGGCGCACCAATACAGGTTTGGTTCAGGCAGAAGTAGTTTTAATTTCGGATTTCGGATGTTCGATTTCGGATTTATTTTTTATTTGCGATTTCGGATTTATTTTTTGATTTTGAGAAATAATTTTAAAGTTTAAAATCCGAAATATAGCCGTCATGGATAAAATAGAATTGAAACGCAGGACACAACGATTTGCCGTTGACGTTATAAAATTCGTTGAAGAACTTCCACCCAAACGCTCCCTGAATGTTTTATGTAACCAATTGTTAAGGTGCTCTTCTTCGGTCGGGGCAAACTATAGGTCTGCCTGTAAAGGAAAATCCACCGCAGATTTTATCAACAAAATTGTTATTGTGGAAGAAGAAGCTGATGAGTCTGTTTATTGGCTTGAACTGATGGAAGAATCAGGTTTAGTAGCTATAAATGATACAATTACCTTGAAAAAAGAGGCTAACGAACTCACTGCAATATTTACAGCAATAGGCAGGACAGCGAAAGCAAATCAACGAAATGCTAAATCAGAAATAAAAAAATAAAAACAACGGTATTTTTCTCAAATCCGAAATCGAACATCCGAAATCCGAAATTATTTTACTGCTTCCACGGCCTTTTTCAACGCGGCATCGTCGTTATTAAGCACTTCAAAATAGGCATTGTCTCCCCATTTAAAACGGGCGGCAAATGCTTTCAAAAATGTTTTGATGCCTGGTTTTGAGATCAATAGTTCCTGGGAATCCATTTCTTTGATCGTTTTTGACGCATATAGAATGAATTGGCCGACTTCATCGTCACTTACGGTATATTGCTTTATAAATGAATCGGCATTCGGGAATTTATTTAAAACAGGTTGCAGCTTGTCGATAATATAAGCGGTGAAAATTTGCTGTTCGCCTAATTCCTCTATTAATGGGGTGTTGTGAGCCGTATCGGCAGGTACAAAAATATCGGGCATAATGCCGCCCCCGCTAAATACTTTTCTCCCGTTTGATGTATGGTATTGCGATGGCCTTTTGAAAATGCTGTCGTCATAGTTACTTTGAGCCGAAAATAATTCACCCTTTTTTACCCTGTCGGCTATTTCATTATGATAACTTTCGATACCGCCTTTATATGATTTTTGAATTGACCGCCCTGACGGTGTATAATACCGTGCAACGGTTAAATTAATAGCTGAACCATCCCCGAAAGGGAATTGCTGCTGAACCAGCCCTTTACCAAAGGAACGGCGGCCAACAATAACGGCCCTGTCAAGGTCCTGCAGCGCCCCGGCTAATATCTCGCTCGCCGAAGCTGAATACTCATCAATCAGCACCGCTAACTTTCCATCCTTAAACTCACCTGAGTCTGTTGCAAAATAATCCTTACGCTCATCATGTACTCCTTTGGTATATACGATGAGCTGGTCCTTTTTTAAAAATTCATCGGCAAGTGCGGTTGCAGTATTAAGGTAACCGCCGCCGTTATCGCGTATATCGAGCACCAGTTTTTTAAGGCCCTGCTTTTTAAGTTTTGCAAGCGCGGCCCTGAAATCGGCATCGGTAGTTGAAGCAAATTTGCTGATTTTGATATACCCTGTGGTTGGGGTGAGCATATAAGCGGCGTCAAGGCTGCTCAAATCAACATGTCCGCGTTTTATCGGATATGTTTTTATAACGGTGCTGCCGGGGGCCAATATGCCGAGTGAAATTTCGGCAAATGCATCGCCCCTTAAAGTTTTGTCAACCCGTTTCGTTGTAAGATGGGTGCCTGAGAACTTTTTTTTGTTAACGCTTATTACCTTGTCGCCCGAAACTAACCCGGCAGTGGCTGCCGGTCCGCCGGGGTAAACCTGTGTAATGAACAGCGTATCGCGAAGCAGCTGGTATTCCAAACCGATACCGTTAAAGCCGCCCTCGAGGTTTTCATTGATAGATTGCGCCCGCTGCGGTTGCAGGTAAACTGAATGGGGGTCGAGGTTTTGCAAAAGATTATTTACAGTAATGCCCTCCAAACTGTCGGCATTAACAGAATCCACATAATTGTTTTTGATCAGGCTTAATGCCTTTGAAACTTTATTGTCTTCGCCAAGCGAAAAACCAAGGCCGGCGTTGTTTAAATTATTGTCGCTGATGTATAAGCCAATAATTATCCCAAGCAGCAGCAGCAACATCGTCCTGAAAATTATACCCGCACTTTTTTTCATTTAATTTATCTATACAAAGTTACTGATTTTGAACACGATTTATAGGATTTTGAAGATTTTCGAGAATTATGCCTTTGTCTCGCCCCTGAAAAGTTTACGTCTTTTTGATTGTCTGATCCTGATTTGGTTTAATCCTGTTAATCTATTTAATCTTAAAAATCGTGTTCCTGACTTTCTCAACATTTTTACCGAATTTTGCCAAAAATTATTTGTCTTAAATGGATAGGACTACAGAAAAGGATTCTTATTACAGCGATCTGGAAAAAATGTCTGTTATGGAGATCCTCCAGAATATAAATAAAGAAGACCAAACAGTTCCGCTGGCAGTTGCCAAAGCTTTGCCGCAAATAGAGGCCCTGGCTTTAATAACTGCGGCTAAAATGAAAGCAGGGGGCAGGCTTTTTTATATCGGCGCCGGTACCAGCGGTCGTTTGGGTGTGGTTGATGCATCGGAATGTCCGCCGACTTTTGGGGTTCCGTTTGATCGGGTAGTTGGTATTATCGCCGGCGGCGACGGCGCTATCCGCAAGGCCGTCGAGTTTGCCGAAGATGATACCGGACAGGCCTGGGCAGACCTGCAGGAACACAATATAAATGATAAGGATGTGCTGGTTGGCATTGCCGCATCGGGCACAACGCCTTATGTAATTGGCGGTTTGAAAACAGCAAATCAGCACAATATTTGCACCGGTTGTATTGTATGTAATGCTGGTAGCCCGGTAGCAGCCCAGGCAAAATACCCCGTTGAAGTAATTACAGGCCCCGAGTTTCTAACAGGCTCAACCCGGATGAAGGCCGGTACAGCCCAGAAACTGGTTTTAAATATGCTAAGCACCTGCGTGATGATACAATTAGGCAGGGTAAAAGGCAATAAGATGGTGGATATGCAATTATCAAACAATAAACTTGTTGACCGTGGCACACAAATGGTTATGAAAGAAACCGGCCTGGATGAACATACCGCAGCCGGTTTATTGGCAATACATAAGAGCGTAAGAAAAGCCGTAGAAGAATATTTAAAAACTAAGAATAGCAAGTCTCTCCACCAATAGGTGGAGGAGATTTAGAGGGGGCTTGGCTAAATGCACGAGATAGAACCATATTATAAGTGGCGTGACGATTATATTGCTGCGGAGGATGAATACTCACCTTTTTATGCAACTGAATACAACGAGTTTGAATTTGACAAGCAGGTTTACAATTATCTGCTGCACCCGCAATGGGATTCGTTCGGCTCCGGGACTTTGTACCTGAAAGTATTGTTTGTGGATTATGAGCGTTCTTATACCATCATTGAGTTTATAGGCGAATGGAACGATGCTATCAGCAATGATATTATGTTGCTGAAGCGGGAAATCATTGAGCTGATGATTGATAGCGGCATAAATCATTTTATCCTGATAGGGGAGAATGTACTTAATTTCCATTCTTCTGACGATTGTTATTACGAAGAATGGTTCCAGGAGGTTGAGGATGGCTGGATTGCAGGCGTCAATTTCAGGGACCATGTAATCGATGAATTTAAACGCAATAATATAGACTATTATATCAACTTCGGCGGCGAACTTGACGACCTGGCCTGGCGTTCGTTAAAGCCCATCCAGGTATTTAAAAAAGTAGAGGAGCAGTTGATCAGGAGGCTGTCTTAGTGATTGGAGGTTGGAGATTAGAGGTTTTTAGAAAACAGGGCGCTTCCTAATCTCTAACCTCAAGTCTCTAATCTCTAACCTAAACTTTTTCTCAATCCTCCTGTCGAAAGTATCAGTTCTAATAATTAAATTTGTATAAATAATTTTTAATAAAAAATGGAAAATAATAATTTTGATAATACTTACAATAACGTAGTACAGATAAATGAGACGGATTCAATCCGTAAATTTTTGGCTAACGTATTTATTTGGATGTTTGCCGCGTTGGGAATTTCAACGCTTTTTGCATATATATTTGCGCAGAACGACCTTTGGAAAGTGATGGTGGATACAAATTCCAATTCAATTTCTGGTTTTGGCCTGTTCGTGATGTTTTCCCCGCTTCTTTTTGTATTGATTATGAGATTCGGCATGGACAAGATCGCCTTTCCAATTTTGGCAGTGTTGTTTGTCGCTTTCTCAGCAACTATGGGAATTTGGCTCAGCACCATTTTGCTTGTTTATACAGCATCATCTGTGATAGGCGTGTTTTTAACCACTTCTATTGTTTTTGGTATCATGGCCATTGCCGGTTATACCACAAAAATGGATTTAACGAAATTTGGCTCAATTTTATATATGTTCCTTATTGGGATGATTGTAGCTACAGTAATAAACTGGTGGCTGCATAGTGAAGGGCTTAGCTTAATTGTTACCTATATTGGTGTTGTAGTATTTGTAGGTTTAACTGCGTACAAAGTACAAATGCTAAAAAATCTTGGTGCAGGTTTAACTCCTGATGACCCCGCCGCATCTAAACTTGCATTGTGGGGCGGAATGTCATTGTATATTACATTCATCAATTTGTTCCTCACATTATTACGGCTTTTCGGCAGAAGACGCTAATAAAAATTTATTCCTCAATTAAGAAGCTGCCCGACAAACATTGGGCAGCTTTTTTTTGCCTCACCTAAACGGCAAAGCCACCATGAATGCCGATAAAAGAACAATCAAAGCATGAATAATCCTCTCCAAAGGAGAGGACTTGAACTTCGCGTTTTTTAGAACCCTCTCCTTTGGAGAGGGCAGGGTGAGGCAAAAATGCCGGGGCCGCGTATAGCAAAAGCACTTGCATTTTAATTGTTTATTACGCACCTTTGTAACGCTTATAGAGAAAGACGGAGGGATTAGACCCTGCGAAGTCTTGGCAACCTGTGCTTACAAGGTGCCACATTCTACTTGACAGCCAATTGGCCATCAGGAAAGATAAGCGAAAGTCATTCAAAGGCCGACTTTTCGATATAAGCATTTTTTTATCAGATATGAGATATGAGATTTGAGACGTGAGACTAGGCATTTTGCCGGTTTTATATCTCAAATCTCATATCTCATATCTCACATCTCAAAAATGGATATCAAGAAAGAATTAGAGAAACGCATACTGGTAATTGACGGGGCGATGGGTACCATGATACAGCGGTACGAACTATCCGAAGAGGATTTTCGTGGCGAAAGGTTTCGCGACCATGCTTCTGACCTGAAGGGGAATAACGATCTGCTGAATATCACCCGCCCGGATGTGATCAAAGCTATACATGCCGAATACCTTGATGCCGGGGCGGATATTATTGAAACCAATACCTTCAGTACCCAGCGTATTTCCCTGGCTGATTACCACCTTGAAGAACTGGCATACGAATTAAGCTATGAAGGCGCACGTATTGCCCGCGAAGTTGCTGACGAATACAATAAAAAAACACCCAATAAACCACGTTTTGTAGCAGGCGCAATCGGGCCAACCAACAGAACGGCATCCCTTTCTCCGGATGTAAATGATCCCGGTTATCGTGCCGTAACCTTTGACGACCTTGCCAACGCTTACTACGACCAGGTCCGCGGCCTTGTTGATGGCGGCGCCGACCTGTTAATTATAGAAACCATTTTCGATACCCTTAACGCTAAAGCTGCATTATTTGCCATCAACAGGTATTTTAACGAATTAAAAAAGTCTCCCCCTACCGGGGGGAGATTTAGAGGGGGGCTTGACGGACTGCCCATCATGATCTCCGGTACCATCACCGATGCATCCGGTCGCACCTTGTCGGGTCAAACTGTCGAGGCATTCTGGAACTCGGTAAGTCATGCCCACTTATTATCTGTGGGGTTAAACTGTGCTTTGGGGGCAAAAGAAATGCGCCCACATCTGGAGGAATTGTCGGTCAAGGCTGATGTATTCATTTCAGCTTACCCGAACGCTGGTCTGCCAAATGAGTTTGGTCAGTACGACGAAACCGCGCACGAAACCGCCCACCAGGTTGATGAGTTTATGAAAGCCGGGCTGGTAAATATTGTGGGTGGCTGCTGCGGCACCACCCCCGAACATATAAAATGTATCGCCGAAAAGGCGGCAAAATATCCGCCCCGTGTAAAACCTGTTATTGAACCCTTCCTGCGTTTGAGCGGTTTGGAGGCTGTAACACTAACGCCCGAAACAAATTTTGTGAATATAGGCGAGCGTACCAATATCACCGGGTCGCCAAAGTTTTCAAAACTGATTTTGGCAGAAGATTACGAGGCCGCCTTAACTGTTGCCCGTCAGCAGGTAGAAGGCGGTGCACAGGTGATCGATATTAACATGGATGAGGGGATGATCGATTCGGAAGCCGTTATGGTTAAATTCCTGAATCTGGTAGCCTCTGAACCTGATATTGCCAAGTTGCCCATCATGATCGATTCATCTAAATGGACAGTTATTGAAGCAGGTCTAAAATGTTTGCAGGGGAAAGGGATCGTTAACTCCATCTCATTAAAGGAAGGTGAAGAAAAATTTAAAGAATTTGCCCGCAAAATACTAAGCTATGGCGCGGCAACCGTGGTGATGGCTTTTGACGAAACCGGGCAGGCCGATTCTTTGGCCCGCCGTAAGGAGATCTGCCAGCGTTCGTATGATATATTGGTTAATGAAATTGGTTTTCCGCCGCAGGATATTATTTTCGATCCTAATATTTTAACTGTAGCCACGGGACTTGAAGAACATAACAACTACGCGGTTGATTTTATCGAAGCCACCCGCTGGATAAAAGGAAATTTACCTTACGCCAAAGTAAGCGGAGGGGTAAGTAATATTTCATTCTCTTTCAGGGGGAATAATGTGGTGCGTGAAGCTATGCACTCGGCATTTTTGTACCATGCCATAAAAGCAGGACTTGATATGGGTATCGTAAACGCCGGTATGCTGGAAGTTTATCAAGAGATCCCGAAAGACCTGCTCGAACTGGTGGAAGATGTTTTGCTTAACCGCCGTAGTGATGCCACCGAGCGCCTGGTTGAGTTTGCCGATACCATAAAATCAAAGGGCAAAGAAGTAGTAAGGGACGAGGAATGGCGCAAGGCGCCTGTTGCAGAACGTTTATCGCATGCGCTGGTTAAAGGCATTATTGAATACCTGGATGAAGATGTGGAAGAGGCAAGACTGGCTTATGCCAAACCGCTTGAAGTAATTGAAGGCCCCCTGATGGACGGGATGAATGTGGTAGGGGACCTTTTTGGAGCCGGTAAAATGTTTTTGCCGCAGGTGGTGAAATCAGCCCGTGTAATGAAAAAAGCAGTTGCCTATTTACTGCCGTTTATCGAACTGGAAAAGCAGAGGGTTATTGATGCCGGGGAAGATTCCAGCGGCAGCAGGGCCAATGCCGGCAAGGTTTTAATGGCAACCGTTAAAGGCGATGTACACGATATTGGTAAAAATATTGTCGGGGTAGTATTGGCCTGTAATAATTTCGAGGTGATTGACCTTGGGGTAATGGTTCCGGCGCAAAGGATTATCGAAGAAGCGAAGAAACATCAGGTAGATATTATCGGCCTCAGTGGTTTAATTACCCCATCGCTTGATGAAATGGTGCATTTTGCCAAAGAGATGGAGCGCGAAGGTTTTACCATTCCGCTTATTATCGGCGGTGCTACTACTTCACGGATACATGCTGCGGTAAAGGTTGATCCGCATTATTCGGGTCCGGTGATCCACGTATTGGATGCTTCACGGAGTGTTACGGTTTGCAGCAGTTTGATGAATAAAGATCAGCGCGGACCCTATGCTAAAGGGATAAGAGAAGAGTATGTAAAAGCGCGCGAAGCGCATTTAAACAAACGGTCCGACAAACGTTTTGTCAGCATTGAAGACGCGAGGGCTTCAAAATTTCAGATCAGCCTCGATGGCGATGTTGCGCCGAAACCTACGTTTACCGGGACAAAAGTATTTGAAGCTTTTTCATTAGAAGAATTGGTGCCTTACATCGATTGGACGCCGTTTTTCCATACCTGGGAACTGCGCGGCAGCTATCCAAAAATATTTGATGATAAGTATGTAGGTGTCGAAGCCAAAAAGTTATTTGATGATGCTCAGACATTGTTAAAGAAAATAGTGAAAGAGAAGTTATTGCAGGCAAATGGGGTGATAGGCTTTTGGCCGGCAAATAGTGTTGGCGATGATATTGAACTGTACACCGACGAAAGCCGCAATATGGTACTTACCACCATCCATACCCTTCGCCAGCAAAGCGAAAAGGTCAAAGGCGAGCCTTATTATGCATTGTCCGATTTTATAGCGCCAAAAACAAGCGGAATCCCCGATTATTTTGGTGGCTTCGCAGTAACATCCGGTATTGGCTGTGATGAATTGGTTGCCGAATTTGAGCGCGACCACGACGATTATAACAGCATTATGGCTAAAGCCCTTGCCGACCGTTTGGCGGAAGCTTTTGCCGAAAAAATGCACGAACTGGTACGCAAAGAACACTGGGGCTATGCCAAAGGTGAGCAATTAGGCGCCGATGACCTGATCAAAGAAGAATACCAGGGCATCCGTCCTGCACCGGGCTATCCTGCCTGTCCGGATCATACTGAAAAAACAACCCTGTTTGAGTTGTTGAAAGCAGAGGAAACAACCAAGATGCATCTTACCGAAAGCTTAGCCATGACACCGGCCGCATCCGTAAGCGGATTTTATTTCGCACACCCGCAGGCGAGGTATTTTGGATTGGGTAAGATCAGCAAAGACCAGGTGGAGGATTATGCGGTGCGGAAGAATATGACAATTGAGGATACAGAAAGATGGCTTGGGCCTAATTTGAATTATTAATAGATAAAAATAGAAACTTGTCATTGCGAGGAACGAAGCAATCTCTGCATTTGTCTGAACCATGATTTACTTGATTTATTGATTGCCTTGATTTTTAATTTAACCAAGAAAATCCTCAAATCAAGTAAATCATGGTTCAGACAGTAGCGGTCATGCACAGTTCGACCCGATAGTTATCGGGGTGCCTCGCAATGACAGATAGGGAAATCCCAATATGAAGATAACCGAACATATAAAAAACGCCAAAGGCAAAACACTTTTTTCGTTTGAACTGATACCACCGTTAAAGGGGCGCAGTATCCAGGGGCTTTACGATGCCATTGATCCTTTAATGGAGTTTAAACCGCCGTTTATTGACGTTACTTCGCTGCGCGAAGATTATATCTACAAACAGCATGAAAGCGGTTTATTAGAGAAGCTGAGTTACCGCAAACGCCCCGGTACCATTGCTATTTGTGCTGCCATTATGAATAAATACAAGGTAGATACCGTACCGCATTTACTTTGCGGTGGATTTACCAAAGATGAAACCGAAAACGGCCTGGTTGATCTCCAATTTTTAGGGATCGAGAATGTATTGGTGCTTCGTGGTGATGCCCGCTCAGCGGACGCTTCTTTTGTTCCCACGCCTAACGGACATAATTACGCCACTGATCTGCTGCAGCAGGTAGTGAATATGAACAATGGTATTTACCTGCACGAAAATAGTGCGGATAATTTAAAAACAGACTTCTGCATAGGCGTAGCTGGTTACCCTGAAAAACATTTTGAAGCGCCTAACTTGAAAAGCGATTTTAAATACCTTAAACAAAAAGTAGATATGGGTGCAGCGTTTATTGTAACCCAAATGTTTTTCGATAATCAGAAATATTTCGATTTTGTGAATAACTGTCGCGCCAATGGTATAAATGTGCCCATTATACCGGGGTTAAAACCTATCACAACCTCCAAACAATTAGTTAATCTATCCAAAACATTTCACATTGATATGCCCGATGATCTTTGTGACTTAATAACCGGCTGCAAATCAGAAAAGGACGTAAAAGATGCCGGTATTGAGTGGATGATAAACCAGTGTAAAGAGCTAATGGCTTTCGGTGTGCCTGTACTGCACTTTTATACCATGAGTAACGCCGGCCCAACTAAAAGGATTGCCGAAGCGATATTTTAATCACTCCCATAACAAACTTACGAAGTTTTAGAAACTTCGTAAGTTTTATCATAGAGCGTTGTTTGTCCTACCAAACCCTGATCCTGTCCTCCGGTTTCTTGTACATTTTATCGCCTGGCTGAATGTTAAACGCCGCATACCATGCATCGATATTTGTTACCGGTGCGTTGGCGCGGAATTGTTCCGGCGAATGCGGGTCGGTCAATATACGCTGTGCGGCGGATTCCGGGCGTTGCGAACTCCGCCATACCTGCGCCCAGGCCAGGAAGAAGCGCTGATCTGGCGTAAACCCGTTTATCTTTTTATGTGAATGGCCTTCTTTGGTTTTTTTGAAGGCGGCGTAAGCTACATTTAAACCGCCCAGATCAGCGAGGTTTTCGCCTAAAGTTAATCTACCATTTACATGCAGGGTATCCACTACGGTAAAGGCATTATATTGGGCTACCACCTGGTCGGCACGGGTTTTAAATTTGTCGGCGTCATCCTTTGTCCACCAGTCGCGTAAGGTGCCGTCCGCATCATACTGGCGGCCTTCGTCATCAAAACCATGAGTCATTTCGTGACCGATCACCCCGCCGATGCCTCCGTAATTTACCGCGTCATCAGCTCCAAAATCGAAGAAAGGGAACTGCAAAATACCTGCCGGGAACACAATCTCGTTATTCACCGGGTTATAATAGGCGTTCACCGTAGGTGGCGTCATTCCCCAGCGTGTTTTATCAACGGGTTTATTAATCTGGCTAACGCTATAATTGTACCGCCATTGACCTGCCCGCTTTAAATTGCCATAATAATCGTCACGATTAATAGTGACGCCTGCATAAGTTTGCCATTTATCCGGATAGCCTATCTTTACGGTGAATGCAGCCAGTTTTTTGAGGGCGCGAGCCTTTGTTTCATCGCTCATCCATGTAAGATTTTTAATACGCTCGCCCAGGGTAACCTTTAAATTATTTACCAGGTTAACCATATAGGCTTTAGCGGCAGGCGGAAAGTATTTGGCCACATATAACTGCCCTAACAACTCACCCAGGCTGCCGTCAACCAGCCTCGACATGCGCTCATTGCGCGGGGCTTGTACTTTTTGACCGCTTAAAGCGCTGCTATAGGTGAAACCTGCTTTCACAAACGCTGCGCTGAGCGCCGAAGCAGAACTTTTTAAAATATTCCATTTAAGGTAAACTTTCCAGTCGTCAACCGGGGTTGAAGACAGCAATGCGTCTTCTGCCTTGAAAAAATCCGGTTGCGCCACAAGCATCGTATCCTGGCCAGGCACTTTCATTTCCGGCATCAGTTCAACCCAGTTTAAATTCGGGGTGGTTTTGCTAAAATCGCTAACCGAAAATTTATTATAGGTTACATGCGGGTCGCGCATGGCAACACGGCTTAACTGGGCTTTCGCCAGCTGGGTTTCGATGCCAAGAATAGTGGCCGCGTTTTTTGCCGCGGCGTCATTACCGGTTCCTGTTAAAGTAAATAACGTAATAATATACTGTCTATACGCATCCTGTATCTTTTGATTACGTGGATTTGCCTTTAAATAGTTATCACGGTCGGGTAAAGTTGTCCCGCCCTGGCTTAGTTCGGCAATATGTTTATTCGGGTGCTTTGAGTCCTGGCTAACACCAAAACGGAATAACGGATCTGCTTCGGCATGGGTGCGCTCATAAACAACCTCGTTAATAACACTCCTGAGATCTGTTAGTTTGTCAATACGGCCGAGGGAGAGTTTTATTGGGTCAAAGCCCCGTTTTTCGATGGTAAGGCTATCCATGCCGCTGGCATATAGATCGCCCACGCGTTGTTCAAGACTGCCGGCCGGGTGGCTCTTTTTGCTTACTTCTTTTAGTAAAGCCAGCAGCCTGTCGGTATTTTCCTGGTTCAGCATTCCAAAACTTCCCCACCTGGTTTCTTTGGAAGGGATCGGGTTGTTTTTAACCCAATTGCCGTCTGCATACTCAAAAAAGTTATCACCGGGCTTAACTGACAGGTCCATGTTTGCCGGGTCAATAAATTTTTTGTGGGAGCTGGGCTTTTTGGGTTTTCCTTTTTTACCGCCATCAATGGTAAAGGCGCTAACAGACAGGCACAGAACGCCTATCAGAATAAAATTTGTAAATTTTAATTTCATCTGAATTAATTATTTAATAATGAGTGTCAGTCAAATTTTCCGGGCATTGAAATTTAATACCCGGAAAATTAAAGGTAGTAAATTAAGGATGATGGATACAATAAACGGAGACGGATATTTAGCGGTTAAACCACTTAACGATAAAAGATGATTTTGTCTTTTTTAAAATAACTCTTAAAAAGTGCTGCAAAGGCAATGTTTTCATAAAAATGGTAGTTTATTATGTTAACTTTTCAATTGTAAAAATATTGTGGGAAAGGAGGAAGTCCATAGTCGATGGTCCATGGACGATGGTTTTATTGGGGTCGGATTAAGAGTTTCGCCGACATTTAAAAGACCATGGACTATGGACCATCGACCATGGACTATTGACTATCGTCCATGGACAAAAAACTATGAACCATTAAAGCAAATCCCTATTTTTGCACAATATGAGTATTTCTAAAACATACCTGCCAAAAGAAGCTGAAGAAAAGTGGTACAGTTACTGGTTGAAACATGAGTTTTTTAAATCGGTACCTGATGAACGCGAGCCATATACTATAGTGATACCGCCACCTAATGTTACCGGTGTGCTGCACATGGGGCACATGTTAAATAATACCATACAGGATGTACTGATCCGCCGCGCCCGCATGAAAGGCAAAAATGCCTGCTGGGTACCCGGCACCGACCATGCCAGTATTGCTACTGAAGCAAAGGTAGTTGCGATGCTAAAAGAGCGGGGCATCACCAAAAAAACAATTACACGCCCCGAGTTTATGACTTATGCCTGGGAGTGGAAAGAAAAATATGGTGGGATCATCCTTGAACAATTAAAAAAGCTGGGCGCCTCCTGCGATTGGGACCGTACCCGTTTTACCATGGAAGACGATCTCTCCGAAGCGGTTATTGATACTTTTATTCATTTGTACAAAAAAGGTTTAATATACCGCGGCGTGCGCATGGTGAATTGGGACCCACAGGGTAAAACTGCCGTGAGTGATGAGGAAGTTATCCGTAAAGAAGTTAACCAGAAGCTTTATTATATACGCTATAAAGTCGTAAGTCTTGAGTCTGAAGTCTTAAACCAGGAAAAGACTTCCGACTTCGGACTTCAGACTTCAGACTACCTCACCATCGCAACTACCCGTCCTGAAACTATTATGGCGGATGCTGCAATCTGTATCAACCCTAATGACGAGCGGTATGTTCATTTGCATGGCAAAAGGGTTTTGATCCCGCTTATTAACAGGGAGATCCCGGTTATCCTTGATGAATATGTTACCATGGATTTTGGTACCGGCTGTTTAAAGGTTACCCCGGCGCATGATCTTAACGACTACGAACTCGGACAAAAACATAACCTGCCTGTTATTGATATTTTAAATGATGACGGTACGCTGAATGAAAATGCAAAAATATTAATAGGGGAGGATCGCTTTGCTGCCCGGAAAAAGATTGCTGTATTGCTTGAAGCCGATGGTTACCTTGAAAAAGTGGAAGAATATAAATCGCAGATAGGTTTTTCGGAACGTACCGACGCGGTAATTGAACCAAAACTTTCTATGCAATGGTTTTGCAAAATGGATGAGATGGCAAAACCCGCCCTGGATTACGTTATTAAGGGTGATATTAAGCTGATCCCTGAAAAGTTTACCAATACCTATCGGCATTGGATGGAGAATGTAAAAGACTGGTGCATCAGCAGGCAACTGTGGTGGGGACAACAGATTCCTGCATGGTATTTACCGGACGGACAATTTGTAATAGCAAAAACCCGGGAAGAGGCATTCCATCAGGCAATTAAGCTAAAAGACGAAAGCTTAAAGCTTAAAGCAGAGGACCTGAAACAGGACGAAGACGTACTCGATACCTGGTTCTCCTCGTGGCTTTGGCCCATCTCTGTTTTTGATGGTTTTAAGGACCCCGATAATGCTGATATCAATTATTATTACCCTACAAACGACCTGGTAACCGCGCCCGAAATTTTGTTTTTCTGGGTAGCCAGGATGATTATGGCCGGGCATGAATTCAGGGGCGAAATTCCGTTTAAAAATGTTTATTTAACCGGCATTGTGCGGGATAAACTTGGCCGGAAAATGTCAAAATCCCTTGGCAATTCTCCTGATCCCCTTGACCTGATAGAAAAGTTTGGCGCTGACGGCGTGCGGGTTGGAATGCTGCTTTGCTCACCTGCCGGGAACGACCTGATGTTTGATGAAAGTTACTGCGAACAAGGCCGCAATTTCGCCAATAAAGTTTGGAATGCTTTCAGGCTGGTAAAAGGCTGGGAAGTTGATAACAGCCTGAAAAACAATAACCAGGTTGCTATTGAATGGTTTGGCAGCAGGTTTAATGAGGCCTTAAACCAGATAGAAGAAAACTTTGCCCAATACCGCATCTCGGAGGCCTTAATGGCTACCTACAAACTGGTTTGGGACGACTTTTGCGCCTGGTACCTTGAAATGATTAAACCGGTTTATCAGCACCCCATTGATGGCGAAACCTATAACTGCACCATTGCTTTTTTTGAAAATATTTTAAAAATTCTTCATCCGTTTATGCCCTTTATTTCGGAGGAGTTATGGCATGACGATTTGTTTGGAGAACGTGAGGAAAACGACTGTTGCATTATTGCCCAATTACCAGTTAATGGGAAAATAAATGCACAGCTATTGGCGGAGGTTGAGCTTGTAAAGCAGATAGTGACCCAGGTCAGAAATATTCGTAACAGTAAACAGATCCCACCTAAAGAAAAACTTGCACTTTCGGTAAAAGAAAACGCCGCTGTTGATTATAAAAACTACGAACATATCATCACCCATTTAGGCAATATAACTGCTCTGGATATCGTTACCGATAAAGTAGTTGGAGCAGTGAACTTTATGGTGGCCACAGATGAATTTTATGTGCCTTTGACCGAAAGTATCGACCCTGTTGCCGAATGTGCAAGGCTGCAAAAAGACAGGGATTATTTAACAGGTTTTTTACGTTCGGTTAACTCTAAGTTAGCAAATGAGCGGTTCATGAACAATGCGAAGCCCGAAATAATTGAGATTGAGCTGAAGAAGAAAGCAGATGCCGAAGCTAAACTTAAAATTTTAGAGGAGAATTTATCGGCTTTGGCTTGCTAATTGTATATGGTATTACGGTAAATTATTTATAAGATGGAGCAGGGCGTTCAAATTTAGCCGTGAATGGTTTTGCTTACTATTTTATAGTGATTTTATTGTAATAACATAGAATTAATGAGCAAGAACACCGGTTTTTTTAACTTTTCAATTAACAAAATTCTTTCCTCTGAGCAATCAATCCTTGATCAGGCCCGTATCCGTTTGCTTTATTATGGTTTTTTGATTGTTTTTGTTGCCGTTGGCGGATTGCTTGTCAGTGTATATTTTCAGCACCAGGTGGTCCTTACCATTACTGCTGCGCTTGTATTGGTATTGCTGACCGCCTTGTTTAAATACCTTACTTACAGACCTAACTGGCAGCAAATATCACACGCACTGCTTATTATGGCTACGCTTGTTAATTTAAACAATGTTTATGTTACCATGCAGAAGGTTGATATTATTACAGTGCAGGTCATCCTGTTAGTCATCCTGTTCAGCTTTTATATGCTTGGCCAAACGTGGGGACTGTTATATTCACTGGTCAATATTATACCCGTACTGGTTTTTTTGGTATGGGAGTTTAAAGGTAGTTATTCTATCCCTTTCAGTCCCGAAAAGGTTGATCAGTCAACGATCATCATTAGTTTGTTTGCCAATTTCCTGATCATTATTTTCATTCATAGCCAGCTGTACAGCGCATTTTTTAATAATATAAAACAGCTAAAGGAAACCAGCGAAGAACAGGCGGTGCTTAATAAACAATTAGAGCTGGCTATAAAAAAAGCCGAAAAATCATCACAAATAAAAACAGAGTTTCTTTCAACCATGTCGCATGAGATCCGGACGCCCCTTAATGCAGTTATTGGTATGAGTAACCTGATGCTGATGGGAAACCCAAGGGCCGATCAAAAGGAAAACCTCGAAGTATTGAAATTTTCGGCAAATAACCTCCTTGCTATTGTAAATGATGTGCTCGATTTCAATAAAATTGAATCGGGCAAAGTGGTTTTCGAGCATATCAGGTTTAATATGGTTGATTTGATGCAAAATATTTGCGGCGGGCAAATGTTAAAGGCGGAAGAAAAAGGCTTGAAATTTATCCTCAAAATCGACCCCTCTCTCGGGAACAAAGTGCTGATCGGCGATCCGGTAAGGATTACGCAAATAATTTTCAACCTGGTGAGCAACGCAATAAAATTCACAAAAAAGGGAAATATTTGGGTAAAGGCTTATTGTCACGAGGACAGGCATAATAAGGTTACCGTAAATTTTACCGTGAAGGACACGGGAATCGGGATAGAGAAAGATAACCTGGAGAGTATTTTTGAACCCTTCACCCAGGAGTCGATAACTGCCACCCGGCAATATGGGGGTACAGGAATGGGTTTGGCAATAGTTAAACGTTTGCTGGAGTTGCAGGGATTGCACATGCACGTGATCAGCAAGATTGGCGAAGGTTCTGAATTTTCATTTCATATTGAGTTTCCGGTTTCAACCGAAAGTATCGAAGCGTTTGACGCTAAAAGCTTTATATCACAGGGCGATGACGGTTTAAGTAACTTGCGGATGCTGATCGCCGAGGACAACCCGGTTAATGTTTTGCTGATGAAGAAGTTGCTTTCAAAATGGAAAATTACCCCAACCATTGCCGAAAACGGTGCGCTTGCTATCGAAATTTTGCAATATGGCAACTTTGACATTATTTTAATGGACCTGCAAATGCCGGTATTAAACGGCTTTGACGCTGCCCGGGAAATACGGAAACTGCCTGATGCCAAAAAAGCAAATGTGCCCATTATTGCTTTAACGGCCGCCGCTTTAAACGATCTTAAAGAACAGGTATTTGAGTCGGGTATGAACGATTATGTATCAAAACCATTTAAGCCGGAGGAACTGCTGGAAAAGATTCAGCAATTAGTTGCAGCGGTTCATTGATTAAGATTGGTTGTAAACTGGTAGCTCTTCAATAAATTCATAGCCACGGTTGTCAAAATCAATCCGGCAGTAGTAATGCTGCAGGCCATTGGTAACTGCCAGCAATTTTACTTTATGCACCATATTGTAGCGGGCCACCTGGTCGAAAGTTTTTTGATCGATGGTCACCGAGGGCGCTTTGCATTCAACCAGTAATATTTTTTCGCCTGCCGGGTTATAAACCACTATATCCGACCGTTTAGGCATGCCATGCAGTTTATGCCCGCCTTCCAGTTTTATCAAGGTTTTAGGGTAATGTTTCTGGTTAATGAGGTATTGTACGAAATGCTGGCGCACCCATTCTTCCGGGGTGAGCACGATAGTCCTTTTCCTGATCACATCAAATAAAGTCAGCTGACCGTTTTGATCAGTGATTTTAAAAGGGTAGGGGGGTAATTGAAGCGGCAGCAGCAGGTCCATGGTGCTAAAGTATAAAATTTCACCTGATTTATTAGTTGAGGTACGTTCTGCCCTCCTTAATCACTAACAAATTCGTAATTTTACCTCTATATATGAACGCCTCAGATA
>JBIOHE010000028.1:0-22554 GCA_044448725.1 Sphingobacteriales bacterium
CAATTTAAACCGTTTATTATGATTCAGAGAAAAGTTATTTTATGGTCCGTTATTGTCGCGATGGGCGGCTTCCTTTTTGGTTTTGATACTGCCGTTATATCGGGGGCCGAAAAAGCCATTCAATTGTATTGGGGGCTTGGCGCCCTGGCCCATGGGCTCACAATATCCATTGCTTTAATTGGTACTGTCATCGGCGCTTTTCTTGGCCGGATACCTGCGGACTCACTTGGCCGTAAAAAGGCATTGCTGATTATTGCATTTATATTTTTGTTTTCGTCGCTTGGCACCTCCCTTGCCACAAACTGGTACCTTTTTATGGTACTGCGCTTTATTGGCGGTTTGGGTGTCGGTGCATCTTCTGTTATTGCACCTATTTATATTTCCGAGATCTCGCCGGCCAAAGCAAGAGGGCGTTTAGTTATTTTGTTTCAGTTTAGCATTGTTTTTGGGATTGTTATTGCGTTCCTTTCTAACCTCTGCATCATTTTTATCCTCGGGCAGGGCTTTCCGGATGCCTGGCGTTATATGCTCGGGATAATGGCGGTCCCGTCATTATTATTCCTGTTACTTTTAAAATTGGTTCCCGAAAGTCCGAGATGGCTGTTACTGCACCGGGCACAAACTGATGAAGCCAGAAATATATTGCAGATTATCAATCCCGATGGTTTTGAATCTGATCTGGAAAATATTATCAGCAGTAATATAGAAGACGCTAAAGAAGACGGCGGCGAAAACCTGTTTACACGCCGTTACAGGTTCCCGGCGACATTGGCTATACTTTTTGCCTTTTTTAACCAGGTTTCGGGTATTAACGCCATAATTTACTATGCGCCGCGTATATTTGAAATGACAGGCCTAAGCAAAAGTATTTCACTCAGGTCAACTTTTTTCCTTGGCTGTGTCAATTTATTTTTTACGATGATCGCTATCTTTTTTATTGATAGCATGGGCCGCCGTAAACTGATGCTCATCGGTTCAGTCGGGCTTATTCTTACTTTAGGACTCGTTTCGTATTCATTTTATACCAAAAGCTTCAGTGGTTATTATGTAACCTTTTACCTGTTGTTTTATATCGCTTTTTTCGCCTTTTCACAGGGCGCTGTGATATGGGTATTTATATCAGAGATATTCCCGAACCAGGTGAGGGCCAAAGGACAAACGCTTGGCAGCTTTACCCATTGGGTTATGGCCGCTTTGATCGCTTTTTCGTTCCCATATTTTGCCGAGAAATTAGGCGGGGGAAATACCTTTTTGTTTTTCACCGTGATGATGGTTTTGCAACTTCTGTTTGTATGGAAGATTATGCCCGAAACCAAAGGCAAATCATTGGAAGATATTGAACATACCTTGATTGGGCACTGACGGTATTCAATTTTGCGTATGTTAAATAAAGTCCTCAGATTTTTCTGAGGGCTTTATTTATTTGTCTTCGCAATAATAAATGTTGCTGGCTTTAACACCCCCAATCTTTACCAGTTTTTTATTTTTTTCAATATCCTGTAAGCCAATTAGTTCTGTATTGTAAAGATTGTCGAACCAAATCAGGTAAAAGCTTTTTTTGGCGTAGAATTTCTGCACATCAGCCTTAAAAAACTTATGCGGTAAAAGCACGGACGACATGCCGGTGAACAGGTACACCGCTTCGTTGGCATCGGTGTAAACAGGCACTTCTGGTTTAAATATATTTTTGTGCTGTTTAAGATAGACGACAAATTCCGATTTATTCCAGCTGTCATCACTATAGCCCGGAACGCCGTAATCGTTTTCGTCATCATAGCGCTGCCAGTCGGTTTGGTAGCTTGCATATTCAAAGGCAAGCATTAGCAAAACAGCAACTCCTGTCAGGGCGTATTTTAATTTTGATTTCATCCGCGCTAAAAAATCAGGCGCCCAGCTGGTACAGGTAAGCAGCAACGGGATGAACATGGGCGAAAGCAAACGGCTGTTGATGCGTTCATATCTCGATATACTGGCCGATATCACTATAAAAAGCCCGTAAACAACGGCAAAGGCTATTACAATATTTTCATAGTTATTAATGCGTCCATGCCATGCTTTCCACAATAATACTGCTAAGGGTAAAAGCAAGACGATAAAGGTGAACAGTGCGGCGAAAGGGTAAATATCTTTACTTAAACTGCCCCAATCGCAAATAACCGTGCCAAAATAGTACATATTTTTTATCAAAGGCGTTATAGAGGGTTCGCGGGTGCCTGTACTTAAACCCGTGGAATGCGCGTTCAGAATTAAATTGCCGGCCAGTAATGATAATGATACAGCTCCAAACAGCATTATATGACCAATTTTTTTCTTTAGGGACAGTTCATTGTCTATCAGCAGCATTAACCCGCCTGCGCCTATAATCGTAACTCCTGCATACCGGGTAATGCAGCTTATTGCGGCTACAATAGCGACAAACAATAAGCCTTTAATAGTGTGGTTAAGCATGTATCGCCGGCAGGCAATAATAAAAATCAATATCTCCAGGATAAACAAGGTTTCGGACCATAAAAAGCTGTAAACCTCCAGTAAACCCGGACTAAGTATAATAGCAATAAGTATTATCCACTTGTAAATTCTTGACGGCGTAAGGAATTTGGATACGATCCACCCGCTTGTGAAAATTACCGATGCGAACAGGGATGCGTTGATTATTGCCCCGGCTTTAATTGGGCCGACACCCGAAAAAAACTGGATGACGCCAAGGAAAAAAGGGTAAAAAACCGGAAAAAATACAAGCGGCGTTTTGTTAAAAGTAAGCAACGAAGCATGCGCCTGTATGTTGGTTGCCGTACTGGCATACATAATGGAATCAGGTGAAAGGCCAACTCCGCTGTATTTGGTGTACAGGTGTATAGCATAAAAACCAATAAAGGCAGCTAATAATGAATCAATATTATTAAAATAGCGTTTTACATTCATTGTTGGAATATTGCGATATTGTAAAGGCGCAATGTAGCAATGTTGTTTTGGTTATTAAAGATTTTGTTGATAATCAATGCCTGATATGAAGCTGTGATTTTTTCTTTAGGAAAAAAAACTGATCTCTAATCTCCAGCCCCCTCTATATCACTATAAGTTATTTTTGCCGAAACGTCAGTTGCAGCTTCTTTCAGACTTCCGGACCCTGCCTGCCGGCAGGCAGGTTTACTGACTTTCGGACTAAACTCTAAATCAATCAATCAATCAATCAAGCCCAATACCTCAGCAATAGGCTGGTTGCTGTCAACCAGGATGCCTTTAACCCCTGCGGCTGTGGCGGCTTCAATATCACGTTCCCTGTCGCCGATGAAATACGATTTTGCAGGGTCGATATTGTATTTTTCAATGCCCTGGAGTAATAAACCGGGCTTGGGTTTGCGGCAATCGCATTCGCCGGTAAAATCCGGGTGGTGCGGACAATAAAAAATATCAGTGAAAGTTACGCCATGTTTAAGGTAAACTTCTTTCAAATGGCTGTGCATTTTTGCAAGCTCATCCTCGCTGTACCAGCTTTTTGCTAAACCTCCCTGGTTGGTAGCCACAATAAGCAGGTAGCCACGGTCCTGGAGTATTTTCAGGGCGTCAAAGTTGTTAAGGACGTGAAAGTCTTCAAAATGGCATACATAGTCGCCCATTTCCTGATTTAGTACACCATCGCGGTCTAAAAAAATTGCTTTGTTTTTAAGAGTCATTAAATATGATTTTTGCAAAGGTAAATTGAAAACCTGGGGTTAAATAGTCTTTGCCACCCATTTAGATAATTAGCTGAAAAAATAAGGTTATTTGTCCGGCTTCTGTGTCTTAACACCAACCACAAGCAAGTACATGACCATAGAGATTTCCGCGATTGCTGAAGGGAGGATGATAAAAGCGTGAATCTTTTGACCGAAACCTGGGATCAGAAATGCCGTGAGCAGGTCAACAAGGTAACAGACGCCCCCCGCAATCAACACCACGCCGAGCCACTTGTGGAACATGTCTGATTTGTAGGCGAGATAACCAAGCGGCACCAGCCACAGGCCAAAGAAAACCTGCGCTATAAGGGTCCCGTAGTGCTGAATATCAAGCAAGAGCAGCACAAGCGAATTAGAACCGGCGCTGCCGAAGGCGGCCGTATATGATATGTCGGTTGCAACACGCAGACTTTCAAACTGGAAGACCGCGTTGAGGCAAATGATGCCGGTCGCGAGTGCCACGAGGATTAGCATTGCTCTCGCCACGCCCTTGTTCACATGCTGGAGCAGAATGTATAGCGTCATGGCCAGGAAGACAAAGAATGTCCCATCCAACAGGTGGGCGACAACGCCTAACCGTACAAGTCCCTGGTTCGAGACAACGTTTGCTGCAGTTGCGGCCGCGTTGCCAGCTACATACATCTTAGGGTCCACAAATCCTTCAGCAAAGCCGCCGAAGATGCCGACAAGCAGGTATAAGACACCTGCGATTCTTGCGGTTTTTTTGTTTGAGTCCATTTATCTTTTTCTTTTATTATTAGAATTGAATTTCTGCATCAGGCCAACTTTAATGTGCCCGTTGGTGTGCGGCGTATAGCGAACTCCCGGTTTTTGTCTCCCGGTTTACCTGTTTTTAGAACAGAAGTAAATATATGGAGATTCTGCATATTGTCAGGACGCAAGCTGTTAAAAAATTATACGGCATCAAGCGACCGGACTTTTTCTCTCGCATTGTGTAAAAATGACACAATAAATTTCCAGATTTCCTTTTTATCTTTTAGTTTTACTCAACCACATAAACAAAAATTATAAACACATGAATTTAAACAGGCGTAAGTTTTTGCAGAGCACAGGCACCCTTGTACTCGGCGGGATGGTTTTATCGGGCAAAGCCGCATCATTACTGAATTTTAAAGCCCCGCATGCAGTTGGCTTGCAGCTTTTTACGGTATTCGGTATTATTGATGATGATGTAAAGGGCACCCTAACCAAAATTGCCGCTATTGGTTATAAAGAAATGGAATCGGCTTTCAGCAAAAGGGGCGGTTATTACGGCATGAAACCTTTGGAATTTAAGGCCATGGTAAATGACCTTGGTATGTCATGGAAATCGCATCACGTACTGGGCGCACCATTTAAACTACCCAAAGGTTACAAGATGCCGCTTGGCGCTGACGGGAAACCTATGGTAATCCCGACTATGCTTAACCTGCGCGACAATATGCAGCAACTGGTGGATGAGGCCGCCGAAGGCGGTATTGAGTACCTGGTTTGTGCTAATGCTCCAACAGAAACGCTTGACGACATAAAATCGACAGTTGAGATCTTAAATAAAACCGGCGGGGCCGCTAAAAAAGCCGGGATACAGTTTTGTTACCATAATCACGATATGGAGTTTCATGATGTTGAAGGAAAAATTCCCTATCAATTGCTGCTGACCGAAACGGACCCACATAATGTAAAAATGGAACTTGACCTTGCCTGGGCCACAAAAGGCGGACAAGACCCGGTGGCTTTATTTAAACAGAACCCGGGCAGGTTCCCTTTATGGCATGTAAAGGATCTGGATGCAGGCCATAATGACATTTTACCGGTTGGTAGTGGCACCATTGACTTTAAACGGATATTTGAAAACAGGAAAATAGCAGGAATGAAACATTTTTTTGTGGAACATGATATGCCTAAAGATGCTTTTACCAGTATTGCAAGCAGTTATGAATATATAAGCAAAACGCTAAAGGCATAGTTTTTTTGGAAAGCCGGAAGTTGGAATGGTGCCAGGTTTAGGTATATCTGTCAGCGTTGCTATGCCGTAATATTTCGGGGAGATAAACTTGACCTGAAGGAACAGAGCACACTAATCTTTTGCCCGCGTTTGCTGCAAGCACCGGGGCTAATCCATCACTATTTATGGCTTATCGGGCAAACCCAAAATGTAAACGATTAATACCCCCGGACTTTACCGGAGATAGTTGTTTTTTTGAACAAACTTGGATGGTTTTATTGCAAAACGGATACTTTTTACGCAATTTTTTAACCACGTATAAATCGAAGAATATTCAACGTAATTCCTTATCGTGTCATCGTTGCGGATGGAGGTAATTAGATCCCTGAGGATGTTTTTTACAGGCGTACTTCTGCTCACCCTGGTCACCATCTCTTCAAGCTGGTCTGCGTAAACAACGGCCTCATATTCGTTATCAAAAACCAACACGGTATTTTTCTTTCCCATTGCTTTTACACCTTTTGACGGAATGGGAAGGTGATAATTCTTGAAATCGGCAGAAGTTATCCGTTTCGGGCTGATTGGAGGTAGAATGATGCGTAACATATTATCAAATTTTTATTTAGTTATTCTGTAAATAGCTTTGTACAAATTCATCATTTCGGATAGCTAAAATTATATCATTAATTGCAATATTTTCTAAAGAAGATTTATTATTTAATTTCAATGACAAATCTTCCAGTTCTCCGGCATAATTTATCGCATCTTCTTCATCTTCAAATTTTAAAACCACATCCCCGTTAATTTCGGCGACAATGCCGTTCAGCGGTAGAGGTAAATCGGAGTCCTCAAAAGTTGAGAATGTAAGTTTTGCTTTTCCAGCCGAAGGTACGGTAATTAGCAGCATACGTTTAATAATTTTATCAGGATTTCCTGGTTTTTTTATCAACATTTTAAACGTGAAATTGTTTTAAATAGTCTATATTATTTGCAGGTAAATTGAAGGTTAATAAATTGTTTTGTCGTGGCATTTTTGCTTAATAATTCTTTAATGTTTGGAATTTTGAAATGACAGCGGCATTAAGTATTTTGAGGCGGCATTTAATCATTATTTTCAGCCTGTGGCAAATACAAAAACAGAACAACTAAAAAGGGTATTAAGGCCTGTCCATTTATGGGCTATAGCCGTAGGCTTAGTGATCTCCGGCGAGTATTTTGGATGGAATTTAGGGTGGGCAGTTTCGGGCACCATTGGCTTTCTTATAGCCACCCTGGTGATTACGCTGATGTATGTCACCTTTATTTTCAGTTATACCGAATTAACAACCTCCATTCCACACGCCGGCGGAGCATTTGCTTATGCTTACCGGGCGTTTGGCCCGTTTGGTGGTTTGGTGGCAGGTTACGCCACCCTCATTGACTTTCTGTTCGCCACGCCTGCTATTGCATTTGCTTTGGGCGCTTACCTGCATTTTTTAGACCCCGATATTCCCGTTTTGTATTCTGCCCTGTTTTTTAATGTGGTATTTATCGTTATCAATATTTTAGGGGTAAAAGAGTCGGCAACATTTTCTATAGTCATAACCATACTGGCTGTGGCCGAGCTATTACTGTTTATGGGTGTTGTTTCCCCGCATTTTAAAATGAACAATTTTGTAAGCCGTCCTATGCCATTCGGGTGGACGGGCATTTTTGCCGCCCTACCTTATGCGGTTTGGTTTTACTTAGGCATTGAAGGCGTTGCCATGGTTGCCGAGGAAGTTAAGGACCCTAAACGAAATATCCCTAAAGGTTATATTTTCGGGTTGATTACCCTGGTGCTTCTGGCATTGGGGGTGATGATTTTAACCGGCGGCATAACCGACTGGCGCAAACTCAGCACCATTGATTATCCGCTACCCGAAGCTATTAGTTTTGCCTTAGGCAAGGCCAGCAGTCTTACTAAGATATTCGCCAGTATAGGGCTATTCGGCCTTATTGCGTCCTTTCATGCCATGATCCTCGCATCCTCAAGACAAGTGTTTGCCGTAGCGCGCAGCGGTTACCTGCCCCGGTTTTTATCGGGTGTAAACCATAGGTTTAAAACGCCGCACTGGGCCATTATAGCGGGTGGGGCAGTCAGCTTTTATGCACTTTATGAGTTAGATACCAATAAGATCATTGTATTATCGGTAATGGGCGCTATATTAATGTATATGATGAGCCTGGTCAGTCTTTTTTTATTACGGATCAAAGAACCAAATCTGGAACGGCCGTTCTCTTCCCCCTTATATCCCGTATTCCCGGCAATTGCATTAATCATATCAACTACTACTATGTTCGCCATGATATATTACAATTTTAGGCTGAGCTTGTATTTCTTTGCCGGGCTTGCAATTGCGATCATCATATTTATGCTAATGGGAAAACATAAAGTTAAGATAACCGAGGAAAATATGATTGCACCAATTATACTATGATTTCACCGATTATTAAGGGATTTCACCGATTTGCGAATGATTTCACTGATTAACAGGATAAACTATTCACTAATTCACTAATTCACCCTTGTATAGCTTCACTGTCCGAAATATTGTTTACCGGTTTGACGACCTGAAAACGCTGCTGGCGAAAGCCTCGCCTTACCGCACCGGCGATGTACTGGCCGGGGTTTGCGCCGATAGCTATGAGGAACGCGTTGCTGCGCAGATAGCCCTGGCGGATGTGCCTTTAAAGGTATTTTTGAATGAAGCTGTTATACCTTATGAAAAGGACGACGTAACCCGGCTGATTATTGACGATCATAATGCTGACTCATTTGAGTTAATCGGCAGTTTAACAGTTGGCGAGTTTCGCGACTGGCTTTTAAGCGACGAAACAGATACGACGATTTTAAAAAGCATAGAAGCCGGGATTACACCTGAAATGGCGGCAGCTGTATCAAAACTAATGCGCAATCAGGACCTTATTGCGGTTGCCAAAAAATGTGAAGTTATTACGCGGTTTCGCAATACTATCGGGCTTAAAGGTCATTTTTCAACCCGGTTGCAACCCAATCATCCTACCGATGACCTCAAAGGGATTGCCGCCAGCATGATCGACGGCCTGTTATATGGCAGCGGCGATGCTGTTATCGGTATTAACCCTGCTACGGACAGCCCCTCGGTGGTGATGAATTTATTGAAACTGATGGACAATGTGCGCCAGCAATTTGAAATCCCTGCGCAGTCTTGCGTATTGAGCCATATCAGCACCACGCTTGATTTGATCAACAAAGGGGCTCCGGTGGACTTGTGTTTTCAATCTATAGGCGGAACTGAACAAACCAACGCAAGCTTTGGGATCAGTCTGGCTTTGCTTGATGAAGCTTACCAGGCAACTCTATCGCTGAACCGCGGGACTATCGGACAAAATGTGATGTATTTTGAAACAGGGCAGGGCAGCGAACTTTCAGCCAATGCACACCATGGCGTCGATCAGCAAACTTGTGAAGCCAGGGCCTATGCCATTGCCCGAAAATATAAACCCCTGCTGGTGAATACGGTGGTGGGCTTTATAGGGCCGGAATATTTATATGACGGCAAGCAAATCATAAGGGCGGCGCTCGAAGATCACTTTTGCGGAAAACTGCTTGGTTTACCCATGGGCGTTGATATTTGTTATACCAACCATGCCGAAGCCGATCAGGACGATATGGACAACCTGCTCACCTTGTTGGGCGTGGCTGGCTGCAATTTTATCATGGGCATACCCGGTTCAGATGATATTATGCTTAATTACCAGTCAACCTCATTTCACGATGCCTTATATTTACGAAAAGTACTCGGACTAAGGCCGGCCCCCGAATTTGAACAATGGCTGATAAAGCAGGGAATTAATAACACAAATTCCACGAATGGAAACGAATTACACGAATTTATGGGTAAGTTTAATAAATTGTTAAAGTGAATAGGCACGAATTGAATCGAATAAGCACGAATTTGCACGAATGGAATCGAATGGACACGAATTTGCACGAATTCAGCATCGGCTTGAAAATCAAAACGACGTGTAGGAGAAATTCAGGTTAATTCGTAAAATCAGCAATAATTCGTGAAATTTGTATCAATATACTATTCGTGACAATTCGTATTAATTTGTGAAATTAGTGTCTATAATTAAAACCGATCCTCTCGTTTCCTTAAAGGAATTTACCAGCGCCCGTATAGCCATTGGCCGGGTTGGGACGAGTATCCCTTTAAAGCAATCGCTGGAGTTTAACCTGGCCCATGCGCATGCCCGCGATGCTGTATATTCCCAATTGGATGCCGATGGGTTATCAGATAGTTTAAAAGTTTTCAGCTTACCCATCCTGCATTTACACAGCAGTGCGCTAACCCGCCATAAGTATTTAAAACGACCGGATCACGGGCGGCAATTGAACCAGGAATCTACAGATGAACTGAAAGAATACAGACATGCCCATGATATTGTGATTATTATTGCCGACGGGCTTTCAGCAACAGCGGTCAATGAAAACGCGGTTGATTTACTCCGGATTTTGATCCCTATGTTAACGGCGGCAAAATTAACGATCGCGCCCCTTTGCCTGGTGGAGCAGGGCAGGGTTGCCATCGGCGATGATATAGGTTATGGACTAAATGCTAAACTTTCGATCATTTTAATAGGCGAACGACCCGGATTAAGTGCTGCTGATAGCATGGGCGCTTATCTCACATTCAATCCAAAGCCCGGCTTAACCGACGAATCTCGTAATTGCATTTCAAATATCAGGCCGCAGGGCTTAAAAGCTAAGCCTGCGGCTGATAAAATATTTTACCTCGTTACGGAGGCATTTAAACGAAAACTTACAGGAGTGGAGCTGAAGGATGATTTTTTATTGGATCACCAGATCAACAAGTCAATATCCTGATTTTTCCTAATCTCCAATCTCAAACCGCTAATCTCTCTTAGTAATCCTCCTGCTTTATATAACCATTGAGCGAAAGCGGGCCATGGCCGCTGTTCACCCGCACCGATGCATGCCCCTGCGGGGTAACTTCCATTCTTATCTGTTTAACATCGCTTGTAACACCGGCCTTTGGCTTTATAATGATTTCATAACCTGCTTTACTCCTCCATTCGTCGTAAGCGTAATCAGTGGAAGAAATTTTCAATGGGCTTTTGTTTCCGGGTAAATTTGCAACCAGGGTATCTTTTGAGATGGCAACATTATATTTATGGTAGGCTAAAGATTTTTCACCTTTGGCATTTGTTGCTTCAAAAACATAATCCTTATTGTTAACAAGATTTTTTACTTCGGTGGCTTTTTCAGCTTTATCCGCCTTCAAAGCACTTTGCGCCTTTGCTGTATTGTAACCCCATATCCCAAGGGCAAATACAAGTAATAATTTACTTAAGTTTTTCATTTTAGTAGATTTTAATGTTAATCGATATAAAATAAAACCTTTAAATAAAAACAAAATCTATGCCAAAAGCAAATATTTTAATCTATAATTAAAAATTGAACACTACTCTTTTGAAATGATAGTGCCGTAGAAAGAAATGGGGTCTCGATTGCTGCTGGTTACCTGTAGCGTTGCATAACCATCGGTGGAAATACTCAGCCTTAATTGCTGAACATCACGCCAGTCGGAAATATTGTTATCTTTTGGTTTGATGAAAATATCCCAGCTGCCGTTTTTCTTTTGTTTTGCCTGATATATAAAATTGGTGCTGGTGAATTTAATGCCGCCTTCGGTTTCACCGGGGTTAGGGGCCAGGTACGCCCTGCCAAAATAAGGCAAAAATGCAATTATAGTATCCTTAACAACCTTCAGGTCATACTCCGATGTAAGCTGCCTGGTACCCCCCGTTTGCGGGATTGCCGTATTCGCTTCAAAAACGAAATTGACGCTGTCAACCATTTTTTTTATGGCTGCTGCATGGGCTGCGTGCTTTTCTTTTTTTGTGTTTTGTGCATTGGTTAAATTTAAGCCGCCCAAAACAACAGCTAACGCGAAAAAGAGCTTGATTAAAGTTTTCATAGTAAATTGGCTTAGTATATTTTAACGATAAAATTTGCAATATAATATACTAAGGTAAGGTTAATTGGTTGATTGAGTTAAATAAGTTGATTAAGTTAGATTGAGTTGTAAAGGTTTTTTTAATAAATGCTCCCGATAAACAACTAACCAACTATTCAACCACTCACCCAACCAATCAACCCAATCAACCACTCACTCACCACCAACCAATTAAATCAAATTAACACTGCGGTTAACAAATTCGGTAAGTTCCGCCCCTGTTAACAAACCCTGGGAAAGCAAGGCGAGGTCAAAAGCTTGTTTTGAAAGCTCCGCCTGTACTTCTTCACTTTCTTCATTCAAAATCCGGCTGATTAATTTATGGTTGGCGTTCACTATCACTTTGTAATTATCAGGCATGCTGCCGTAAAAGCCCATACCGCCTCCCATGGCAGCCATTTCTTTCATCCGGCGCATAAACTCGTCCATGGTTACTGTTACAGGCAGTTCATCAGGGTTTAAACTTTCCAGTTCAACCTTGTAGGCGGGTTTGTTAATGGCGTTGTCAAAAATAACTTTCACTTTGGCGGCCTGTTCTTCGGTTAAAACGTGCGCAGGGGCGTCCTCTTTTTTTATCAGTTTATCTGCAACATCAGCATCCACACGTTTGAAGGATGTCTTTTCTAATTTTTGCTCCAAATGACCGATAAAATGATTGTCGATAGGGGAGTTCATCAGCAAAATATCATACCCCTTTTTATTGGCCGATTGTATAAAGGCATCCTGTTTGGCCGGGTCGTTGGTGTAAATATAAACCAGCCTGCCGTCTTTATCGGTTTGTTCAGGTTCAACTTTATCCTTATATTCCGCTAAAGTATAGTTCTCTTTTTTGGTGTTGGTCAGCAAAACAAAGTCTTTGGCTTTATCATAAAACTTGTCTTCGCTTACCATGCCATATTTTACAAACAGGCCAATATCGGTCCATTTTTCTTCAAAGGCTTTGCGGTCGCTTTTAAACAGTTCTGCCAGTTTATCAGCTACTTTTTTAGTGATATAGCTATTTATCTTTTTAACATTGCTGTCTGCCTGTAAAAAGCTGCGCGATACGTTCAGCGGAATATCCGGTGAATCAATTACGCCATGCAACAGCATCAGGAACTCAGGTACAATATCTTTTACCTCGTCGGTAATAAATACCTGACGGGAGTAAAGTTTGATCTTGTTGCGCTGCACCTCAAAATCATTTTTAAGCTTGGGGAAGTATAAAACGCCAGTTAAATTGAACGGGTAATCAACATTCAGATGAATCCAGAACAAGGGATCCTCCGAAAAAGGATAAAGTTGTTTGTAAAAATCAAGATAGTCCTCATCTTTCAGGTCGGCAGGGGCTTTGGTCCATATCGGATTAGTATCGTTGATAATATTATCCTTTTCAACAGAAATGTACTTTGCTTTACCTTCTTCATCAACGCCGTCTTCCTCTTCCTGTGTATTTGTACCAAATTTGACAGGCACCGGTAAAAACTTGCAGTATTTGTCGAGTATTTCCTGCAGGCGGTGTTTGTTTAAAAATTCTTCACCGTCACCATTGATATGCAGGGTAATTTCTGTACCGCGTTCGGCCAGACTTCCTTCGCCGATCTCGAATTCAGTACTTCCATCGCAAGTCCAATGGGCCGGTTCAGCGCCTTCCTGGTACGATAATGTTTGTATTTCTACACTATCAGACACCATAAAGGCCGAATAAAAGCCTAAGCCAAAACGTCCGATAATTTCATTGGCGTCTTTGGCGTCCTTGAATTTCTCCATGAACTCTTCAGCGCCCGAGAACGCGATCTGGTTGATATATTTCTTGATCTCTTCGGCGGTCATGCCTATACCATTGTCAGAAATGGTAATGGTTTTTGCCTTTTCGTCAAAAGCAACTTCTACGCGCAGGTCGCCAAGTTCGCCGTTATACTGTCCTGACAGTGCAAGGCGCTTTATTTTTTGGGTAGCGTCAACAGCATTGGATACCAGCTCGCGCAAAAATATCTCATGGTCTGAGTATAAAAATTTCTTAATGATCGGGAAAATGTTTTCGGTATGGATCGAAATTGTGCCTTTTTCTTGCATAATCTTGTATAGGTTATTATTAATGTTTTAATGCTAATCCCATTCATCAATGGCTGTTCCAAAGTGCGCAAGGTTGTCAAATTGGCAGAGGCTCTTTTTTTTAGTCCGAAAAAATCATCCATTCAAAAGCATAGATTATCCATTCTCCCGCACTGGCCTTTTTTGAAGATTTGCGCTACAAAATATTGCAAATGGAAATAGTAAAAAACGTTTTTAAGTTCGACTCAGGCCCGTTTAACTGGTACATTATCAAACAAAACAACCGGCTCACTTTGGTAGATGCAGGCTTCCCTGGTCACTATGCTGTGTTTTTAAAGGGCTTATCGTCAATCGGGCACTCTATAAAAGATTTGGAGGCCATTGTTTTAACCCATGCCCATGCGGACCATACAGGATTTGCCGAAAAGCTGCGAAAACAAACAAATGTGCCTGTTTTCATTCATAAAAATGATGTAAAGATGGCTGGCAAACCTCTGCAGTTGCCCTGGTTTGGTTTATTATCAAACGCCTGGAGGCCATATACAGCTACCATGTTAGGGGTGGCAATCATAAATGGCGTGTTTACGTTTCCGCACCTTACAAAAACGGTTGCAATTGAGCATCACCAACGATTAGATATACCCGGAAGTCCGTTGGTAATTCATACGCCGGGACACACCGACGGGGAAATTGCACTGCTCTTGGAGGACTATAACGTTCTGATCAGTGGGGATACCCTGGTTACGAGAAACTTATTAACCGGACAATCCGGCAAACCACAAATAACCAATCCTATCCTTACCGCAAACTACAAACAAGCCAACCACTCCCTTGATCTGTTACGTGAAATTGGTACTGTTACCATGCTTCCGGGACATGGGGCGCCATGGAAAGGTTCAATCAAAGAAGCCATTGCCATAGCCAGGGAGAACATGGAGGCCGATTTTTTTTACAATTCACTAAATTCAATCAATTAACAAAATGCAGACTACAAACAACCCCATAAACGGTTTGGAGGATACAACCGTACTTAATAATGCCGATTTAAAAATTTTGTATGACTTTTATAAAGCATTTAATCAGCGTGATCTTGAATTGATGCAGAAAGTATGGCTTAATACCGGCGAAGCCTCCATGGACAACCCTATTGGGGGAATAAGAAGGGGCTGGGACGAAATTAAGCAGGGGTATAACAAAATTTTTAACGGTAAAGCCAAAGTTTTTGTGGAATTTTATGACTATTCTGTTCACCTGACAGACAATATGTTTTTTGTAACCGGCCGGGAAAGGGGCTATTTTAAATCGGACGGGGAACAAATAGATTTAGCAATAAGGACCAGCCGGATTTTTATAAAGCACGAAGGCTGCTGGAAACACATACATCATCACGGTTCTATTGAAGACCCGGCATTATTAAAAATATATCAGCAAGCTGTTTTGCATCAGAATGTTTAATAGATTTGAAGGGGTGGAGAATTTATCAACACGTTTTACGCTGACTAACCGGCAAAATGGTAATCTGGCTTTTAAACTTTTCAGTTTTGAGGATAACAGTCATTTTGATCATGTCCAAAGGAATAATTTCTATTCTCTGATTTGGGTTAAAGAGGGTGAAGGAACTTTAAAGGCAGATTTTTCTGATTATTCTTATAAAGAAAACACCCTTTTTGCATTTGCCCCTTATCAGCCTTTCATGTTTGCAGGCAATCCTTCAATTAGGGGCGTCGCTATTCAATTTCATTCGGATTTTTACTGCATACACCGAAACCCGACTGAAACAAGCTGCGATACCGTTATTTTTAACAATATTTATGAACCGCCGTTTATCAGTTTAGATACTGAAGAACAGGAAACTTTTAATCTCACACTAAACTTGTTAAACAGGGAAATTAAAAATGAGGCGGAAAGCAAGGATGAACTGCTGGTTTATTATCTTAAAATTTTACTGGTTAACGCAGTCAGGATAAAAAACAAAACGCAAACCAATGCCGGGCCGGTTTCAAAAAAATCGTCTGTTTTACTGCAAAATTTAAAAAAGGAAATAGAATCAAATTTTAAAGAAAAACATTCGCCCGGTGACTATGCTGCATTATTGAATATATCATCCAATGCATTGGCAAAAATTACCAAAAACTATTTTAATAAAACTCTGTCAGATCTGATTGCTGAACGTATTATTATTGAAGCAAAACGGGAGCTATATTTTACAGACAAAACAGTTAAAGAAATCGCTTATTATTTAGGTTACCAGGACGAATATTATTTCAGCCGTTTCTTTAAGTTAAATGCCGAAGTTTCCCCGCAGTTATACAGGGAAAGAGTAGGGTTTAACCGGGCACCGGCTTCAGATTTTAATTAAACTGTTTAGCGGCTGTTTTGCAAATGTGTTAGCAATGAATTGAATAATAAGCGTAAACTCCCGGCCGTTTCCTCATCTATAATATTCCCCTCCCCATCCATTTTCGCCCGTATAAACGGGATCAGCAGGGTAGTATCTTTCAATAAGTTTGCTGAAACGGCGCCTAAAATTAACAGCAGGGCGTCGTGTGCGTTCTGTCCGCTGGTGGAGGCGGTGATCAGCGCCATTGGTTTATCAACCAGCGAGCTGCTTGGTACCGTCCAGTCGATGGCGTTTTTGAGTGCACCGGGAACGCCAAAGGCATATTCCGGCGTGCAGATGATGACGGCGTCGGCATGATTTATAAAACTGCGTAATTCTGCAACAGCTTCCTGCGGCGATTCATGGTCAAGGCCCGGGTCAAATGCCGGTACTTGCGCTAAACTATCGTAAATAGTAAAATTGACACCAGCAGGCGCCAGCTTAGCCAGGAAATGAAGTATATTATGATTGGATGAACCAGCCCTTAAACTGCCGGATATCGCGAAGATGTTTTTAATATTGGATGAATGCATATCGCAATAATAATTCTTAAAAGCCCGAAATGAATTAATCCTGAGAAATATGATCAAATGTTGACTATTCTGACGGAGTGCTTAGCATCCTCAACCGTCTCGGCAGGGTCTCTCGCAGAAGACCCTGCGCTGTACCATCAATAGGTTTAGAACCAATAATTACGATAGCCGGTGATAGTTACAAAAGAGCATGGTCTGTACCAAGCACGCGGCGCAGAGGACCCTGCGCTGGACAATCAATAGGTTTAGAACCAATAATCCCGATAGCCGGTGAAAGTTACAAAAGTGCATGGTCTATACCAAGCACGCGGCGCAGGGTCCTCTGCGAGAGACCCTGCGAGGACAGAAATTCATATGGGTATAATATCGAGGTTAAAGGATCGCATTTGAAAAAATATTTGATATAGGCTTTCACGTCTCCGCAGGGTCTCTCGCAGAGAACCCTGCGCTGGACCGTCAATGGGTTTAGAACCAATAATCCAGGTAGTCAATAATAGCTACAAAAGCATATGGTATGTACAAGGCATGGCGGCGCAGGGTCCTCTGCGAGAGACCCTGCTGGGACAGTCAGGGACGGAAAATCTTAGTTCACACAAAAAATCACCCGCCCGCATGCCCAAACAGCAAAATAAACGCCGAGCCAACGCCATTGGATGATTGTACCTGTATATTTCCCTTATGCAGCAGCATAATTTGTTTACAGAGGCTTAGCCCTATACCGCTGCCGGTTTTGCGGGTGCTGAAAAAGGGGATAAATATTTTATCAAGCAGTTCGGGGGGCATCCCCATACCGTTATCAATTACCTTAACCAGGGTTTTGTTGTTGCTTTGCATTTCGGCAGATAAGGTAATGCGCGGGTTTTCCCTGTCTTTTACCGCATCTATGGCGTTTACCATCAGGTTGATCATCACCTGTTCAATCAGATTCAGATCGGCTTCAATAGAAAGGGTAGGGTCGCGCAGAATGATCTCCAGTTCGATGTGTTTTTTCTCCAGCGAAGGCCGCATCAGGCTGTTCAGGGTCTCGAACAGGTTGCGCACCAGTATTTTGGTGAGATCCGGTTTGGTGATCTTGTTAAGGTTACGATAGCTTTCGGTAAATTTAAGCAGGCCCTCGCTGCGCCGCTTTATGGTATTTATGCCCAGTTCCAGGTCCTCAAGCTGACTGCTTTCAAGACTGCCGGCTATTTCAGGACTTTTTAAACGGTTTTTCAGCGTATCGGCTAAAGAAGAAATAGGTGCTACAGAGTTCATAATCTCATGTGTCATCACACTCAGCAGCTTTTGCCATGCTTTCGATTCCGTTTCATCCAATGCCTCGCTCACGTTTTGAAAGGCCACCAGTTTATACACTTTATCCTCGCTGCGCATCATACTGGCGGTAACTAAAATTTTAACCAATTGCTGGTTACGGGTGATGGTTAATATTTTACTGTCGCCGGGTTTAAGTTTAATAATTTCAGCATAAAGCGTTTCTTCGCGTTTTTCAAGCGAGTGGATGGTTTTAAGGTAAGGCACCCCGATCAGTTTTTTAAAAGCCTCATTGATCCAGCCGGTTTCGCCGTTTTCCTGTTCGTAGGAGAGGATGCCGGTATCCACCAGTTCCAGTATTTTTTGCAGGTAATGATATTGGGTTTCTCTTTCGCGGCTGATGAGCTTAAAGGTGGTGTTGATCTCATTAAAGCCTTTGCGCAAAGGTTTAAGCTCATTTGGGGCTTTGCGCACATCAAAATGGCGCGAAAAATCACGGTAATGGATCGACTCCACAAACTGGCTTACCTCATCCTGCGCTTTTTTCTGAAAACGGATCAGGTCGGTCACTTCATAAATGCATAAAGGGACGGTAATGATCAAAAACAGATACAAATCTTTAACTACCAGTACAGACGTCGCCGTAAGGGTAATAAACAACAGTATCACACGCAGCACCAGCCGCCATTCGTAACGGTTAAATATCATATTTGCTCAATCTGCGGTAAAGGGCGGTGCGTGTTAAACCAAGTTCTTTGGCCGCCCTGGTAATGTTGCCGTTATGTTTTTCAATCACCCGTAAGATGGCGTTTTTTTCAAGGGTGCTTAACGGAACGTTGTCGTCCGCTTCGATATTATCGCCGCCTGAGGTTTCCAGTATCGAAAATATCAGGTCATCAGGCTTCAGGATAGGGTCGTCTGCCATAATTACAGCCCTTTCTATTGTATATTGCAGTTCCCTTACGTTGCCGGGATAGTTATAGCCTTTTAATTTTTGCAGTGCGGCAGCATCAAAATCAATAGACGATTTGAGGTATTTACCGGCATATAATTTTGCAAAATGCCTTGCCAGTATCACTATATCTTCATTTCGCCTGCGTAGTGGCGGCATATTTATTTCTACGGTGTTTATGCGGTAGATCAAATCCTTTCTGAAACGGTTTTCGTTGGCCAGTTCATACAGCGGCAGGTTAGTGGCGCAGATGAGGCGGATGTCAATATCAACCGCCTTGTTGGTGCCCAGGCGTGTCACCTGCCTGTTTTGCAAAACAGTCAGCAACTTTGCCTGCTGCTGGAGCGAGATATTTCCTATTTCATCTAAAAACAAAGTGCCGCCCTCTGCCTCTTCAAAACGACCTGTTCTGTCTTCGCGGGCATCGGTATAAGCCCCCTTTTTATGACCAAATAATTCACTTTCAAACAAAGTATCCGTAAGGGCGCCCACGTCAACTTTAATAAACGGCTTATCGGCGCGTAATGAACGTTCATGGATGGCTTTTGCCATAAGGTCTTTACCTGTTCCGTTTTCGCCTAAAAGTAAAATATTGGCATCGGTAGGGGCAACCTTATTTACCTTATAAAAATATCCTGCATTACGTCCGAGTCGCCAAGTATCGATGTTTCCCCGGCGGTACTTTTTACCGGCGTTTTAGCAGATTTAACGCCTTCTTTTTTATCCAAAAGTTCTCTGATAGTATCAATCAGCTTTTCGTTATGCCAGGGTTTAACAATAAAATCATTGGCGCCTTCTTTTAATGAACGTACCGCCAGGTCAATATCCCCGTAGGCGGTTATCATAATCACGCAAACGTTGGGTTTCCACTCCTTAATTTTACGCAGCCAGTAAAGCCCCTCGTTGCCTGTATTTATGGCGCTGTTAAAGTTCATATCCAGCAAAACAAGGTCAACCTGGTTACGCTGTAGCAGCCAGTTAAGGTTTTCAGGATTTTTTTCGGTAATTACCTCCTGCGCTTCGGTTTTAAGCAAAAGCTTTACAGCGGTAAGTACATCCGGGTCGTCATCAACAATTAAAACAGTAGATTTTTTTAGTGTCATTCTTTTTCGTTCATTAGTTCGTCGGTTCATTAGTTCATTGGTGGATGGTTTTTTAAGAATGTAAAATTGTAAATTTACGCATCAAACCATAATCAATAATCCATTTAACGATGAACACCATTCTTAAAGGCTGCAATTTTTATGCTAAAAGCCTTAAAGAAAGTAAATATGAACAATAAATTATGATTTAAAAGCTATTAGAATTTTTGATAGAAGGCTAACCAATAAACAAATGAGCTATTTAGCCAATGAACCGATGAACCAGTTAACAAATGCCACCAATGAACTAATAAACTAATGAACCAATGAACCAATGAACCATTGTATCATTACCGTACACTTGCTGTAACAGAAGCGTACGCCCCGACATTGTATTTTAGGTTTAATGTTCTGAAAAACAGTTGTTTAATTTGTGGCATGTGTTTTTATAACCCTTAACCGAACTATTACAAAATATAACAAAATTACAGTGGACAGAATAATTGAAAAAAAGACCTGGAATACCAAAAGACTACTGACTATAGGCGGGATAGCTGCCCTTGTATTGCTCATTGGCTTCGTTATTTACACAGCGGGAGGTAAAAGCAAGCTTGATGTGGATACAGAAAGGCTAACCATAAGTGAAATAAAAAGAGGGCCGTTTCAGGAGTTTATCCCGATAAACGGAGCTGTAATGCCGCTCACTACTATTTACCTTGATGCTGCTGACGGCGGGCGTGTGGAAGAAAAATATGTTGAAGACGGCGCAATCCTGAAAAAAGGCGACCCGATTTTACGCCTCTCGAATACTGACCTTGAGCTCAATTTAGCCACCCAGGAAACTGCAGTTTACGGACAGCAAATTCAAATGCAGATTTCGCATAATGCCGCAGAGCAAAATACCATCTCGAAACTTCAGAACATGGCTGATGTGGAAAATACTTTTAAAGAAGCGGAAAGGGTATATAAACTGGATAAAGATCTATACGCACAAAAGGCGATCGGACTGCAGGAATATCAGATAGCGAAAAATACTTACGATTACCAACTGCAAAAAAGAAGGCTGACCAGCCAAATTCTGAGTAAGGACACCTCGCTTGTACGGAAGCAGGAATCGCAGGCTAAAGAGCAGATAGCCCAGATGAAAAGCGCCCTTGAAATGATGCGTAAAAAGGTTAGCGACCTTACCGTAAGGGCGCCGAGAGACGGACAGCTAACCTCGCTGGAAGCTGAAGTTGGACAAAGTAAAAATAAAGGGGAACATTTAGCGCAATTGGACGTCTTATCAGGGTTTAAGGTACAGGCGCAGGTTGAGGAACATTATATTTCGCGCGTTGTGCCGGGTTTGACAGCATATTATACTGACAACGATAATAATAACTTTAAACTGACGGTAAAAAAAGTATATACACAAGTGCTTAACGGCCAATTTAATGTGGATCTGCTGTTCATTGGCGGTGTACCAAAAGGTATAAGAAAAGGCCAGACCTTACAGATCAGGCTTGCATTTAGTGACGAGGCGCCTGCATTGTTATTGCCCAAAGGTGGTTTTTACCAGCAAACAGGCGGCAACTGGATATTTAAACTGGCTAAAGACGGCAAAACAGCGTACAGGGTGAGCATTCAGATAAACAGGCAAAGCCCTGATTATTATGAACTAACCAACGGTTTGGAGCCGGGCGATAAAGTAATTACTTCAAGCTACGAAACTTATGGGGAAAACCAGGTACTGATATTGAAGTAGTTCATAGTTGATGGTTTATAGTTTATAGCAGCTACAGAAAAAATTCAATAGTGACTAGGCTATGAACTCCCAATGAACCAATAAACTAATGAACCAATAAACTAATGAACTAATAAACCAATGAACTAATAAAATGATAAAAATAACTAATCTCGAAAAATTTTACCGCACCGAAGAGGTAGAAACCATCGCTTTAAACAAGCTGTCACTTGAAGTAAAAAAAGGGGAGTTTGTAGCCATTATGGGCCCGTCAGGCTGCGGGAAATCAACTTTGCTAAACATAATAGGCATGCTTGATGACCCGGATGAAGGCAGCTACGTTTTTACCGGTGTTGAAGTAGCTCATTTTACCGAGCGTAAACGCGCCGATCTGCGCAAGCATAATATCGGCTTCGTATTCCAGAGCTTCAACCTCATTGATGAACTTACCGTTTTTGAAAACGTGGAACTTCCATTGATCTATACCGGCGTGCCATCTTCGGAAAGGGTGAAAAGGGTAGAAGAGGTGCTCGACAAAATGCAGATCATGCACCGCCGCAACCATTATCCTCAGCAACTATCGGGTGGTCAGCAACAGCGTGTAGCTATTTCGAGAGCAGTTGTTAATAAACCGAAACTCATACTTGCGGATGAGCCCACCGGTAACCTCGATAGCAGCAACGGTAATGAAGTAATGGAGTTATTGACCGACTTGAATGAGCAGGGAACAACCATCATAATGGTTACCCACTCTGAACACGATGCCCGTTACAGCCACCGCATTATCCGCCTGCTGGATGGACAAACTGTGGTTGAAAATATAATGATATAAGTTGGTTGACAGTTTATCTGAATCAGAATTTACAGAATTATTGAATTTACAGAATCTTAAAC
>JBIOHE010000029.1:0-22186 GCA_044448725.1 Sphingobacteriales bacterium
AACGTATGCATCCCGTAAAGTAGGTATTTGAAACGGAAAGGGATTTGCTATTAAGCAGCATTTATTGATTTCGTTTTACCCGTGGCCAAATATATTTTCACCGGTGCAGGTTTCCAGTTGCCGGGCAAAAGCTCATCAATTTTTTCTTTGGGTGCAAATACCATATCAGGCAATCTGGTGAGCACATCCCGGATATAGGCAAAAGGTTCAACATTATTCAGCAGGCATGATTCCAGAATGGAATATATAATGCCGCTTCGTTCGGCGGACTGGTGGTTTCCGGCGAAGAGCCAGTTTTTCCGCCCCAGGGCTACCCCGCGAAAACGGTTTTCCAGTACATTGTTATCAATTAGGATTCTCGCATCAGTGGCGTAGTAGGTGAACTTGTCCCATCTTTTAAGCAGGTACCTACAGGCAAGGGAGATAAGTGATTTGGGGTTCAGTTCTTTTTCCTGTAGCTGCGCCCATTGGTTTATGTTTTCGAGTATCGGCACAGAAAACTCAGTCCGCAAACGAATGATCTCATCAGGGCCTGCATTGGTTTTTCTGGCTACAGCCTCCACCTGATATAGGTCCCTGATCATATCCAGGGCAGCTGTTGCCCGCCTTTTATCACTTTCCAGGGCTTTAGTAAAGTTCCGGCGCGCGTGCGCCCAGCAACAAACATGGATCATGTTCTCTTTATTTTTTAACAGTGTGTCATATGCTACATAAGCATCCGTCTGAAAAACGCCATGGAAATCCCCCAGGAAAGCATCCGGATAATCAGCGGCCCTGCCTTCCCCATATTCCATTAATACCAGTTTTTCCAATGGCGCATGATAGCCCCATAAGTAACCCTGCTGTTTCCCGGATTTTTTAAGGGGATCAAGTACTTTTATCGTAGTCTCATCCCCCTGGACATAGCTGGAATCAAGCACTTTATGTTTTATCCGGCTGTAAATAATGGAAAGTAGGTTAATGCTTTCTTTTACCCAGTTGCCCATCGTAGAGGTATTTACTACATTCTCCCCATAGCGGTTAAGCATTTTTACTTGCCGGTAGTATGGCAGATGGTCGCAAAAACGGGCGACTAATATATGAGCCAGCAAGCCTGCTCCTGCGATGCCTTTATGAACAGGTCTTTGCGGCATTGGCGCAATGGCTACGCCCTTTGTTTTAGGGTCTGCAAAACGGGGCCTGGTAATCACCCGGACAAAAAAGCTTCCCGGACGGTAATCGAGTTCCTCGGTCACCTCAGCATCAATCTGAACCATGCCATCATGGTAGCTTTCGGGGAGTACCTCCACATATTCACGGGGCAGGGTTTCGCTCAATGCTTTTCTGCCGGTAGGTTTTACCAGGCGCAGCGATTGTTTTTTAACCTTTTCCTGGGCAATATTTACAGGTACAGTGCTTAGGGTAACCGTGGTTTCGACCTGCGGCAGTTCATTAAAAGGTAGCTCCGGCTGAGAGGCATCCAGCTCAAGCTCAGCAAGAGAGCCCACATGCCTTTCACTTTTTTTACCCCAGATCAGCTGCTTGTATTCTGAGATCGTCTGCTGGTCTGTAAAGTGGCGGTCTTCGAGCTTCTGGATAGTCTGACAGTAGGCGGACTGATTACCCTCCAACTCCTGAATATAAGCGAACAACTGACCGACAAAAGACAGATAATTATCTTGGTTAAGGGTGTCAATTGAGGGGGTTTTTGCTTGCATTAATACTTTAAAAATACGCATTTAAATGCGTTAAAGCAAGCTTTTTCTTTTAAAAAACCTCTCGTATTCTTCTTTTATTTCATCCAGATAAGCCTGCCTGGCGCTAAGGCCGGCGATGGTTTTTTGGCTCTGTTCATGCTCTGTTTCGAGCTCACTGATCTGTTGTTGTAACTTAGCTACCATGGCGTATTCTTCTTCTGTCAGCCCTTCAAACCCGGGTATTGTTTCTTTTTTATTCATCGCTATAAAAATAACAAATCCATATCAGAACAAACTCAGCCATTTTGCTGATACCGCTTGCGGTAAACCACACTTTCGAGTTTAACGCCCTGAAGGATCAGTTGCAGCTGGGTCCTGGTAATGATTACCTGTTTTTTATTTTTATCCATAACGAGCCGTTCAAATGTGCCTGCCTCTAAACGTTTATGAAAAATACAGAAGCCATCTCCCTCCCAGCAAAGCAGCTTTACCTGGGTTTGCCGCTTATTGATAAAAATGTAGACCTGACGGTCCAGCGGATCCTGGTTCATTTCATTTCTTACCAATCCGCATAATCCCTCAAACGTGCGCCGCATATCTGCATTACCCATGAAAAGATAATATTGAACATGGCCAGGAAGTGATAACAGGCTCATGAAATCAGCGTCTTCAGATAGGCTGGTGTAACCGCCCCGCGCAAGGTCATCCGCATGCCCTGGGGTAACTCCAGGATAATTTCGAGTGTTGGACAATATTCTTCGCTCATAAGCACAGGCAGGAAACCGGCTGGTTTTTCCTTGTTTGTTCCTGCTTTTTTATTAACGCCATAAATCCAGTAGCGAAGGCTCGTAAGTGGTATCCCCGATTGTTTGCTAAAGATGGGCAGACTAAGCTTGCTGGCTTTCCATTGCGCAATATAACTGGCGCGTTCTGATGTGGTGTAGATAGTTGGCTGATTCATTTCGTTTTATTCTTTCGACAAAACTAAAGCACCGCTAACTTTTATTAAACACCTGCTTCACGGGATGGATACCGTTAAACAGCAGGTTGAATTTTAAAAAGGCAGAAAGACAAATAACTCAAATAAATTATTCTACATCAATATGAACGATAAATGGGAATGTTATTTATGTGGTTTGGAGGACGATTTCAATAATGAGGCTTCTGGTTATTTAGGCAATTATCATCCTATATGCCTAAACTGCGCAAATGATGTTTATTATAATGATGACCACGAGGATAGAGTTAGGTTAACTTATCATGAAGACTTTGGGAGTTTAATGTTTTTCGCAAATACATTATTATTAATTAACGATAAAAGCTAAACTAATTTTGTACATACATTATCGTCAAATAATGCTCCTTATTAAAATATTCAGATTGTTTTAAATTGAAGATTACTACCTGCAAATCGCCGTCCCCGGCACATATTTTGCCGGGCTTAAATAAGGGATATTTAACTGAAGGCCGCGCAGTAAAAACCAGCAGCCCAGGCAAACCATAAAGTAGGGGATGAATTTATTGATCCTATTGCGTACAACAGGCCCTGCAAAACCCGAACCTGCTGTAGCCAGCAGCATCAGCGGGAAGGTGCCAACCCCAAACCAAAACATGTATTGTGCGGCAGCCACCGGCGAAGAGGTATTGATAGCCCCGACAAGCGCCAGGTAAACAAAACCGCAGGGCAGAAACCCGTTGAGCAGCCCAACAACCATGTGACCTGCGCGATGACGCAGTGCGTAACTTAACAGACGGTTAACAGGCAATAAAAGTGATGAGAAAAATTTGTTTCCGGCTACCCGGATGTTAAATATCCTTGAGAAACCGGCCAGTAAAATAAGCAGGCCGCTTAAAATACTTACTCCCTGCTGCAATCCGTATAGCCATAGTTGCCTGCCCGCAAAACCTATAATCAAACCTAAAAAAGTGTAGGTAACAATGCGGCCTGCATTGTACATTGCTTTATCAGAAACAACAGCCAGCCAGTTATTTTTTAGGGAGGGAACAGCAAATGCCAGTGGGCCGCACATACCAACACAATGCACGCTGCCAAACAAACCAATAAAAAATGCTATTTCGTTATTGTTCATTTAATATAAACTTCCCTGTGGTACAGGTAAGCCTTGTGATTGCTTTGCCAATCCATTACAAGCTGCCATTCGCCAAGGGGTACTGTTTTTAAAGAAATGTTAATTTCTTTTCCTGAAAGCTTGAATGCTTTGTCCATCGATGTGTCAGACGGGCGCAGAAATTTAATACTCCCGTTAACAGCCCGGGCAAATGTCAAATGCATATTTTGGTTTGCTATCTGTAGCGACGGCGTTAAATGATCTGTATATACTTGTTTCTCCCTGTTGTAATCATGATCGAAATTCAGGCCATCTTCGTAGTATTGGTGATCGTAATCATCAACCGGGGCCATAAACATGTAAAGGCACATACCGCCTATAAAGAGTACAAAAACTGCCAAAATCACGATAATTCCTTTTCCCCAGTTCATAGTTTAATTATTTATTGGTCCAACAAAAGATGTAGTAACAGTTTGTATAATTTTATTATCCCTGATAAGCTGCAAATGAACATCGATATCCGGTGCATGTATTTCTGAAGCAGGCATTATAAGAAAGAACATGGTTTTCACCGATCCGCCAACGCTTATAGTTCCCGGTTTTTGTATATATTTTATTTTAACGTCAGGGTTATCAGATTTTAGTATAATAGTACAAATTTTATTTGTTTTATTGATAATCTCAGCATTATAAATATTACTGATATAACCGCCGGCCTGTTTCTGGTATAATAAACCAGGGCTGCGCATAACCGTCATATCCATATCGCTGCGGCTGAATATGAAGAAACTCAATACACTTACCAATACCACAATAACGGCGCTGTAGGCCATCATTCTTCCGGTAAACGAGGGTTTCTCCTGTGCATGGATCATGTTTTCCGAGAAAAACCCAATCAGCCTGCGCGGTTTGTGGATTTTATCCATCACTTCGTCACAAACATCAATACAGGCGGTACAGTTGGTGCATTCCAGTTGCGTCCCTTTACGGATATCAATCCCGGTCGGGCAAACTTCCACGCACAGGTTGCAATCCACACAATCCCCTTTGCTGCTTGGCGAAACGGCTTTTCTGTCTAATTTGCCGCGGGGCTCGCCCCTTACATCATTATAAGCAACTAAAAGTGTATGCTGGTCAGTCATTACGCCCTGTAACCTGCCGTAAGGGCAAAATAAAGTGCAAACCTGTTCGCGCATCCTGCTGTAAACTGTATAAAATGCGGCGGTAAACCCCGAAATGAGCAGCAGCCCCAGCCAGTGCTCACTAACCGGGTCGGTAATTATTTTTATCAGGCTATCGCTCCCGATAATATAGGCAAGGAAGGTATTTGAGATCAGAAAAGAAATGAAGAGGAAAGCAACCGTTTTAATGGTTTTCTTTATTATTTTTTCCCTTGTCCACGGACCGGCATCCAGTTTTTTGCGTTTATGGGCGTCACCCTCAATCCATTCCTCTATCTTCCTGAAAACCATTTCCATAAAAATAGTTTGCGGGCATATCCATCCGCAAAATATCCTGCCGAAAGCAATAGTGAAAAGAACGATACAAACTAAAAACACAAGCGAGGCCAGCATGAACAGGAAAATGTCCTGCGGCCAGAAAACCTGGCCAAGCAGAACAAATTGCCTGTCAATAATATTCAGCAGCAGCAATGGCTGGCCGTTTATCCTTATAAATGGGCCCGAAAAAAGAAAGATAAGAAAAACATAGCTTACCCAACTGCGCCATTTATAAAAGGTCCCTTTTCGTATCAGCGGATAAATCCACTTCCTTTTTCCGTCGTTCGTCTTCTCTAATAATCCTTCCATGTTCTATCCCTGACTTTGATCAGTTATCCTATTTTTAGTTTGCTTCCTTGGTACCTTCCGGTGCTTTAGCATTAGGCGGATTGGTGCCACGCAGCGATTTTACGTAGTTGGCCACATCCGAAATTTGTTTTGCCGAAATTTGTTTTCCCCATACCGGCATTGTTTTTCCGGCAACACCATATTTAATTGTTTTAAAAACATCGGTGATCTTACCTCCATGTAACCAGTAATCATCGGTCAGGTTAGGGCCCAGGCCAATCATGCCCTGTCCCTGTGCACCGTGGCAGGCAAGGCAATTCGTCATAAATACTGTTTTTCCGTTAGCCAGCACTGCCGGATCAGTTGATAATTTTACCGTTGTTTCATCAACCATGTTGCCGGCTTTGGCTAAATACGCCTTGTTGGCAGCATCAGCCTGCGCCATTTCGATTTTGTATTCCGAATATTGTAACGGCGCTAACCTGAATACGTGGTATGTCAGTAAATAACCAACTGCAATGGCTATTGTAGCATAAAAGAGGTACATAAACCAGGCAGGAGTCGGGTTATCCAGTTCCTGTATGCCGTCAAACTCATGCTCCATCAGCAAGTCCTTTTCTTCTGACATTGGTTTTAACGACAGCAATTTTAGCCAGGTTGTATTTTCACCTTTTTTTGCTTTGGCCGGCTTCAATTCGGTTGCAATTTCTTCTTCAGAAAGGCCTTCTGATTTTAAAATGATCCGGGTAAGTACTTTAATAGCCCTTAGTATAACCAGCATGGCTACAATGAACAATACCAGCATGGCCACAATAATACCATAACCGAGATAATTTTCGGCGCTTGGTGATAGCAGGCTGTGGTCATCCTCTGCAAAAACAGGCTGGATAAGCGTACTTAAGCCAATTAATAATATGATGCGTATATATTTCATAGCGGTAAAGATTTAGATGAATTCAATGTACTATCGTCTAATGGAAGGTCACTCATATATTCCACATGGTTCTTCCTGAGCCTGAACATCAGGATGGTTACCACAATAAAGAATACGAGGAAAATCCCGAGGGAGGAGATCAGGTAAACCTGATCTCCTTTAATGTTTTCTGTGAATTGTTTAAACATGATCGTAATTAATTAGAAGCTGTTTTGTTTGCTTTTATATCAGTTCCCAGGCGTTGCAGATAAGCAGTAATGGCAATAATTTCTTTAGTGCTGCTTACTTTAATATCGCCGCTGGCAAGGTCGGCAGCTATTGCTTTTGCCTGTATATCCAGATCGCGGTTGGCTACTTTCTCATACCCCGGGGCATAAGGAACACCGATTTTGCGCATTGCGTTAATCTTTGCGACAGTAGTGCTTGTATCCAGATCCTGGGTAATGAGCCAGCCGTAACTTGGCATAATACTGTGCTCATTGGTTGCTCTTGGGTTCATGAGGTGGTTATAATGCCAGGCATTGCTGTTCTTCCCGCCTTCACGCGCCAGATCAGGGCCGGTACGTTTTGATCCCCAAAGGAAAGGGTGATCATAAACAAACTCACCGGCCTTACTGTATTCGCCGTAACGTTCGGTTTCGGATCTGAATGGACGTATGGTTTGCGAGTGGCAGTTGGAACAGCCTTCCCTTATGTACAGGTCACGTCCCTGCAGCTCAAGCGGCGTATATGGTTTTACACTTGCGATGGTAGGAATATTTGACGATATGGTCAAAGTCGGGATCAGCTCAATAAAAGACCCGACCAATATCACCAATAAGGCAACCATAAGGAACAGCATTGGTTTGCGTTCCAGCCTGCGGTGCCATGCTACTTCCCTTGCAACAGTATTAGCAGGCGCCAGCGGCATGGCCTGTGCTGCTTCATTAGGTACCAAACTGCCCTGCAGCATGGTACGTGTAAGGTTGTAAGCCATAACGACTACGCCTGATAAATACATGGCCCCGCCAACAGAACGTGTTACATACATTGGTATAATGCGCATAACTGTTTCAAGGAAGTTAAGGTATTTAAGTTTGCCGTCAGGGTTAAATTCCTTTAACATTAAACCTTGTGTAAATCCGGCCCAGTACATTGGTATAACATAAAATAAGATACCCAATGTGCCGATCCAAAAGTGGAAGGAGGCCAGTTTCTTTGAGAAAAGTTCAGTTTTATAGATGCGCGGTATAATCCAGTACAATATGGCAAAGGTTAAGAAACCGTTCCAGCCAAGAGCGCCAACGTGAACGTGTGCGATAATCCAGTCGCTGAAGTGGGCAAAACCATTAAGCGTTTTAAGGGATAACATAGGCCCTTCAAAAGTTGCCATACCATAAGCGGTTAAACCAACCACCATGAATTTTAAATTTACATCGTCGCGCACTTTATCCCAGGCGCCACGTAAGGTTAGCAGGCCGTTGATCATACCACCCCAGCTTGGAGCGATCAGCATCACTGAAAACGCAACACCCAATGATTGGGCCCAACCCGGTAAGGTGGTGTATAACAAGTGGTGAGGGCCTGCCCAGATATAAATAAATATCAACGCCCAAAAGTGCAGGATACTTAATTTGTACGAATAAACAGGCCGGTTAGCCATTTTCGGCAGGAAGTAATACATCATACCGAGGTAGGGTGTAGTCAGGAAAAATGCTACCGCATTATGCCCGTACCACCATTGCACCAATGCATCCTGAACGCCGGCATAAACCATATAGCTTTTCCAGAAAGTTACAGGTATTTCAATTGAGTTACAGATGTGCAGCACGGCAACGGTAACAAATGTGGCGATATAAAACCAGATCGCAACATACAGGTGCCTTTCGCGCCGCTTAATGATGGTGCCAAACATATTGATACCGAAAACCACCCAAACGAGTGTTATCAAAATATCAATCGGCCATTCAAGTTCCGCATATTCATGCGAGGTTGTTAAACCCAATGGTAAAGTGATTGCTGCGGCAACAATAATAAGCTGCCATCCCCAAAAGTGGATTGTGCTTAAAGCATCACTAAACATCCTGGCTTTGAGCAGGCGTTGCAGGGAATAATACATTCCCATAAAAATGGCGTTACCCACAAATGCGAAAATAACGGCATTGGTATGCAGCGGCCTGATACGTCCGTATGTAGTGTACTGGATACCCAGGTTTAAAGCCGGGTGATACAACTGTATGGCTATAATTAAGCCCACAGTCATTCCCACTATCCCCCAAACTATGGTGGCTATACCAAAGTTGCGGACGATTTTGTTGTCATAGTAAAATTTTTCGGGTTGCATAAATTGTTTTGGTTATGGATGTAAAAATATTTTTAAAAAATTATTGACAGAATGATGACAATTTGCCAAAAAAGTGATCTTTATCATTTTTCGGGTGGAATTTCTTCTTCCTCGTCATCCAGCAGCATGCGCATAGACGGGGTATATAAGTCATCATTTTGCCCGCTCCGCTGCGCCCAAAAAAATGCCCCTAAAAAAATCAGGGCCAGCGATACGCTGCAAACAATCAGTAAATAAAGTATGTTCATATTAATTTTCTCCTTTTTGCTGCCAAATGCGTTGCCAGGCTCGTAAATGAAATTATGGTTACAGTACTTAACGGCATTAACACTGCCGCAGTCAGCGGCGATAGTTTTCCGGTTATCGCATAACTCAACCCAACCAGGTTATAGGTTAACGATATCAGGAATGAAAAATGAATGATACTCACGGTGTCTTTTGAAAAGCGGAGGAATGCTGGTAATTTATTAAATGATTTACCATCCAGTATGGCGTCGCTGCCGGGAGAAAAATTATTCACATTGTCTGTAACAGCAATACCCAAACTGCTTTGTTTAAGCGCACCTGAATCATTAAGCCCATCGCCGATCATCATCACTTTTCTGCTCATTTGTTGCAGCGTTTGAATGAAATCGAGTTTATCCTGCGGCGATTGATTAAAGTACATTTGTTGTCCGTCTTTAAAAAAGCGGGTTAGTTCTACCTTTTCATGATCCTGATCACCTGATAACAGAAATAACTCATATGCCGGACTGAGCTCAGTTATTTTCTTCAAACCATCACGGTAACGATGCGCAAATGCAAAAAAGCCAAAGTATTTGTTATCAATCAGTATATGTACCCTTGTCATATTCACTGTATCATCGGCAACATTTAAAACCAGTTTGCCGTTGCCCAAACGCAATTTATGCCCGTTAACAGTGGCAATTATCCCTTTTCCGGCAACCTCCATATATTCGCTTATTTCGAGTTTGTCCGTATTGCCGAGATACTGGCAGATCATTCTGCTAAGGGGGTGCATTGAGTTGACGCAGGCGCTGTAAATCAAAGCTTTTTGAGCATCGGTCAACACTGCCGTTATTTTTACACTATCATTGTCGCCGGTAGTAATTGTTCCGGTTTTATCCATAACGATGGTATCAATTTCGGCCATTTGTTCAACCACCCTTGTGTTTTTTAAATAAAAGTGATTACGGTCAAAAATGCTGAGGGCAGCAGACATGGTGAAAGGTGTGCTTAGCGCCAGGGCGCACGGGCATGCCACTATAAGTACTGCCGTAAAAGCTGCAAATCCCCGTTTTGCATCAGAAGGCAGCCAAAAAATTAAAGCGGCAAATGCTATCGTAAGCAAAACAATGGTAAAGTATTTACTTACCTTCTCGTTAAAAGTTTGAATGCGGTTATCCTGTTTTCGCGTAAAGGCCTCGTTATTCCATAACTGTGTGAGGTAGCTTTGGGATACCGGCTTAATCACTTCCATCTCAATAGCTTCGCCGGTTTGGCGCCCTCCGGCGTAAATGATCTCGCCGAGCGTTTTACCAACTGGTACTGATTCTCCCGTTACAAAGCTAAAGTCAATCAATGCCTCCCCCTTTAATAAAATGGCGTCAGCCGGGATGATTTCGTTATTGCGAATAACCATACGGTGCCCGGTTTTTAATTGAGACAGCGGTACGGGCCTTTCGGTTGCATCCTCGATAATATGCACCGCTACGGGGAAAAAAGAACGGTAATCCCGCTCGAAGGAAATATGATGATATGTTTTTTTCTGGACAAATTTACCTAACAACAGGAAAAAAACCAGGCCGCAAAGCGTATCGCCAAAACCCGGGCCGGTGTGGGTCAGTACGTCTATAATTGTTCTTCCAAATAGCACAGTGATGCCGAGCGCCAGCGGGAAGTCGATATTTAAAACCTTTGCCCGCAAATTTTGCCAGGCCGAAACAAAATACCCGCGGCCGCTGAAAAAAACTACCGGCAATGCAAATAAAATATTCAGCCAGCCAAAAAAATGCTTGAATGATTGCTCATAAACTGATAATCCGAAATATTCGGGGAAGCTAAGCAGCATCACATTGCCAAAACAAAAACCTGCCACGGCAATTTGCAATACCAGATTATCCTTAGGTACGGAGTTTTGTTTCTTAATAATATCCTGCAGGCTTATGAGCGGTTCATAACCAATGTCATCCAAAAGTTCAACCAATTGCCGCAGGCTCAGTTTATGATGGTCGAAACGTATATTAAGTTGTTTTTTCAGGAAATCTACACGGCAATAATGAACAGCCGGGTTGATTTTGTTCAATTGTTCCAGCAGCCATAGGCAACTGCTGCAATGAATATGCGGTATATAAAAAGTAACAATGGTAACCTGCTTGTCGGTATAGTCAATCAATTCGCTGACTATCGACGGCTCGCTTAAATAGTCAAACCGTTTATCGGTACGTGAGCGGGTTGCACCGGGATGCTGGTTATAGTTATAATAGCTGCAAAGTTTATTTTCCGACAGAATCTGGAAAACACTTTTACAGCCGTTGCAACAAAACTGCTTATCGTCAACAACATAGTCGCCAATAATAACTTCATCCCCGCAGTGGTAACAAATAGTTTTTTCAAGAAAAGTGCTGGCCATTTTGCTGATATTACAAAAAATATTACATAGCAAAACTGCTATATCGTGGATAAATAAAGAATGATAAGCAACGACTAAAAAAGTGACCTGCATCATTTTTTTGATGTATTTATAACTCAATCATTTAAGATCAGATTTTGAATTCCGGGTGACAATGGACATTAATCGGAACTTTGAACAAATTATAAAATTGATGAAGATCACATTTCAGATCTTCACCTTCTGTTTATCATATTATTGTTAATTTAGTCCGCCAGCAAATCAAATAGCATCAGAATGACTTCAATAAATAACATCCAAATAATACAGGCTAATGCTTTTAAAGCGCTTCATGAACAACCCGGCATGTTTGTTATCCCAAACCCCTGGGACGCTGGTTCGGCCAGGATGCTTGCAAATATGGGCTTTGCGGCGCTTGCAACAACCAGTGCAGGCCTGGCATTTTCTTTGGGAAAGCCAGATGGGGAAGGGGTTGTTACCCGGAACGAAGCAATAGAAAACGCCCGTGCCATTGCTGCGGCAACTGAACTGCCAGTATCGGCTGACCTGGAAAATGGTTATGGCGACAGCCCCGAAAGTTGTGCGGAAATTATTTTGCTTGCTGCCGGGGCCGGTTTGGTTGGTGCATCAATAGAAGATGCTACAGGCAGACCTGACGACCCAATTTATCCTTTTGAGCTATCGGTGGAGCGTATAAAGGCGGCTGTAGAAGCCGCCCGGAGCCTGCCTTTCCCGTTTACGCTCACCGCACGCGCGGAGAACCTGATCCACGGACGGCCTGACCTAAAAGATACCATCAGGCGTTTGGAAGCATTTGCCAACGCGGGCGCTGATGTTCTTTTTGCCCCCGGCTTAAATTCACGCGGCGAAGTGGAAGCCGTTGTAAAAGCATTGGCCCCGAAGCCGGTCAATGTTGTGCTTAGTGCCGGTTTAGCCGGTTTTGGCATTGATGAACTTTCTGCGCTTGGTATAAAAAGGCTCAGCCTGGGCTCGGCATTTGCACGTGCAGCTTATGGCGCATTTCTTGGCGCGGCAGAAGAAATCCGCGACAAAGCTGCTTTTACGTTTGCGCAACGGACAATTCCCTACACAAAAATTAATGATTTGCTGAAGTGAGAATTTTGCTTTTTTAAATAAAAACGTTAATCCGGTATAATCAGTAAAGGTAACTGGTTGTGTTTTAGCATATTTTTACTCTGACTGCCCGCTATGAATTTTTCAAAACTGACACCCTTGTGATGTATCATTACCAGGAGGTCAGCCTTAACCGATGCGGCAAGTTCACGCAATTGCGCACCCCTGTTTTCCAGGTGCAGCAATCTTGATACCACGTTGGGGTATGCTAATGTATTTTCTATGAAATTTAAACATTTTAGGGCATTGTTTTCATACTCTCCAAAATGTGTTAAAATAATATGCGAATTGTCTAACTGTGCAAGGCTTATCAAAAACCCAATCGCTTCTTTATAGTCTTTTTTGAGGTCATTGGCGAAAACGATATTTTTAAAACTATCAAAAGTGCTGGTTTCAGGAATGAACAGGACAGGGCAGCCGGCGTTGTCAAGTACGCCGCAGGCGTCACTGCCATAAAAAAGGTGCGATATGGTGTCGTCGCCCTTGGTCCCCATTACTATCAGGTCGATTTTTCTATCCCTTACCAGTTGATTTACGCTGCTCGCCAAATCAAGCCCTAATTCATTGAGTAAACTGATATTGGGTTCAAATACACCTGTTTTATGATGGGCAATGATATAATTCTCCAGCTTTTTTAATTCAGCCAGACTTTCGTTTTTTATCATTTCATAATCTTCGTACACCCATGAGCCTGATTCAGGTACATTCACCGACTGAAACTTTTCGAACGAATTAAAAAGGATAATATTCGCCTGGCTTTTTTCAGCTATTTTTAATGCATAGATGGCTGCATTTTCGGCCTTTTTTGAAAAATCGGTTAATACGAGTATAGTTTTCATCTTAATTAAAATTACTTGTATAAAGTTCGGCTAAGCTGCCTGCCGATAAAATGATACTTGTCATATAATTTTTTGATGCAGATGATTGTTTTTCAGAAGTGTCCGAAGAATGAAATATTCAGGGACACAATACTTTGTGTCCCTGAATATTTTAAAGGCAGGTATAAAAAAAGAATTTGTATGCAGGAGAAACAAAGTGGAGGCACAAAGTATCGTGTCTCTACAAATTTGTCAAAAAATCCATTGTATCCACGCCGTCAGCATAATCCCATAAGGCAGGTTGCTGGCTCATGCCAAAATCGACCACCTGTGTTTTTAATTTTAACGGCGCGGCGCTAACAACGCACTGTATCCGCTCGTTTTCCGCTTCGAGCAGGCTTTGTACAGATGCAATATCTTTATAATATCCAAAATACAACACCGCCAGTGGCGATGCCAGCCGCTCGTCTTCTTTTAACAGTAAAAAACCGTTGTCGAAGTGTTTGTCGCTGTTTACAAGGTAAATGGATTTATTATAATCGTAATTGTTGTTGTATTTATGATGGTTGATGATGAGATTAAAAGACTCTATCGACTCAAAAAAGAAATTAAAATCATATCCTTCGGGCACCAGCAATTTAGATACATTCCGGCAGCCCAACCCGTAATAGTCGAAAATGTCGTGCCCTAAGGCGTTAAGTTGTTCCCGTGTTTCGGCGCCGGTCAGCAAAGCCACGCTGTTGCGGTTTTTGCGGATAATATGGGGGACTTTTCCAAAATAGTACTCAAAATAGCGGGAGGTGTTGTTGCTGCCTGTTGCAATTACTGCATCAAAGTTTTCCAGGCGTTCCACAAAACTGTATTGGGCTGCGAAGTTGTTATCAATAACGCAAAGCATATCCAAAACGTGTTTGATAAGGCGGGTATCCTGCGAGGAAGCTTTGATCAGCGCATGGTTTCCGCTAACCAGCACACACAATACATCATGAAAACCTACCAGCGGTAAATTGCCGGCTAATATTAACCCGATTCTTTTGCTGTTTTTGTCTTGCTGAACGGGATACATGTTCAGCCAAATGTTTAAATCTGCCGGGTTCAGCATCTTCCCGATGGCGTTTACCGCCTGTAAAACGCTTTCGGGGGTAAACCAGGCATTGTAGTGCCGCTCGTTATTAATAATTTCTGTAAGTTGTTCGTTTGGGGCAGATAACTGCGTTCCCAGTTCAGAAAACGTGTTTATTAATACTGTTTTGTTAAATTTTGACATATATATGGTGAGTATTTAAACCCTTAAATCCTTTTTTTGTTATATTTGCACCCTTGTTAATTCAAGGCAAAGTTAATTGAGATTATAAGATATTAAGAACTATGGCGATTAAAATCACCGATGAATGCATAAACTGCGGAGCTTGTGAACCTGAGTGCCCTAATAATGCGATTTATGATGCAGGCGCTGCATGGCGTTTTTCAGACGGTACAGGGTTAAAGGGGTTGATTGATTTTGGGGATGGTAACACAATAAAAGCAGAAGAGACACAGGCTGCACTTTCGGATGATATTTATTATATTGTGCCTGATAAGTGTACCGAATGTGTTGGTTTTCATGATGAACCCCAATGCGCTGCTGTTTGCCCGGTTGATTGCTGTGTGGACGACGAGGACGTGCGCGAAACTAAGGAAGAGCTGCTGGCAAAAAAAGAGTGGCTGCATTTGAATGAGTAATATTTTTGTAAAAAAATAAAAAAACAAAGAGGGAGAGATACACCGGTATTATCGGGAAGCTTTCCCTTTTTTGTTGCAAATAACTTTTTAATTTCCAATTTCGTACACAGCCATACTTTATGGAATACGGTATTTGTAATCTTTCTATTGTCCCGCTCCGGGCCGAACCTGACGACAGGAGCGAGTTGTTATCGCAGGTTTTATTTGGGGAAATATTTGAAATTACCGAGTGGAAAGAAAACTGGGTGAAAATTATTACCGCTCACGACAACTATGCCGGCTGGATTGGACGCCTGCAGTTTATTATGCTGGGCCACCTTGCTTATAAAAGGTTTAAGCAAACGCCGCCCCCTTTAACCTACCGCCCGGTTACCCAGGCCTGGAAAATAGCCAACAATAGTATTTTATATTTGCCAATGGGCAGTTCCCTTGCATTTTTAGAAGGTACCACCTGCCATATAGGCGACGACCGTTTTGAAATTATCGGGGAAATAGGCGAAACTGAAAATATTGCCGTTGCTGCAACCTCGTTTTTGAACGCTCCCTATTTATGGGGCGGAAGAACACATTTTGGTATAGATTGCTCAGGGTTTACCCAGGCGGTTTTTAAATTGCAGGGTATGAACCTGCTGCGTGACGCCTGCCAGCAGGTTGAACAGGGATACACCATAAATTCTTTACACGAAACGAAATTAGGCGATCTGGCTTTTTTTGAAAATGCCGAAGGCAAAATAACCCATGTCGGGATTTTGCTGAATAATGAAAAAATAATCCATGCTTCCGGTAAAGTGAAGATCGATTCGATTGATGAAAAAGGTATTTTTTCGGAGGAATTAAAGCGCTATACTCATAAATTAAAAATGATTAAACGGATGTTTTAATCGCCGAACCCTATATCCCAAACCAATATTTTTTTATCATCGCCTGTTGAAATAAGCTGATTGCCATTCCAAACCACTTTATTAACAGACAGTGTATGGCTGTCAAATCCTTTTTCGCGGCTGATTACCTTGTAAAGTTTAAAATCATCGGCTCCCCAAATTTTTATGCTTTTATCCATACTGGCGGTGGCAAAATAGGGCAGGGAAGGATGGCAGGCTATGCTGTTCACTGCAAACAGATGTGCAGGTATGTTATGTACCAGTTCATAAGTATTGACATCCCATATTTTTATCTGTGCATCGCGGCCCCCTGACATTAAATAGTTGCCGATGGGTGAGTGTTGTAAAGAAAAAACCGGCATTGTATGACCGATCAGGGTTTTTGTTATTGTGTAGTCCTCAAGGCCATAAATTTTCACCAGATTATCCCTGCAGCCAAAGGCAACTGATTTTTCATCAGGTGAAATGCTGATACTGCGTATGGTATCGCCCGAAACGCTTACCGAATGAAGTAAGTCGAAAGTTTTAAGGCTCCATACAGAAACTGTCCCGTCTTCGGACGCTGCCAGGAGCTCCTGTTTATTATTGACTGATTTTATATCAAAGACCGGTTTTTGATGATATTTTAACGTAGTAATTATCGTTTGTTTAATAAAATCGAAAACCAAAACATCGCCATTCCTCAATCCGGCAAATAAAAGAGGGAGGCCAACCGGACAATGGATAGCATAAATAGAGGCCGTAACCGGGAACATAACTTTGATGAAGGCGTTATTTTTCAGACTCCATTCAACCAGCCCTTTGTCATTACCGCCGGTAAACAGTATCCCCGGCTTTTGCGAAAGTTCCAGCGTAAATACAGGGTTGCCGTGGCCGGTGAGTTCAGCTATTTTTTTTACGGTCATTTTTCAGTTTGCAGTTTTCAGCAGCCAGTTTGCAGTTATAAGCATGCAGTTTAGTTTTTAAAAAACTGCCCACTGCTTACTACAAACTGCAAACTTTTTACTTATGTCTTTCTTCTAAATTCTTCGCTATCACGTCCAGGCTTAACCCTTTTTCGCGGAGCAAAACAAGCAGGTGAAAAACCAGGTCGGATGATTCATTGATCATGTCGGTTTCTGTTTCGGCCAATGCTGCGATAACTGTTTCAACGGCTTCTTCGCCGACCTTTTGCGCTATTTTATTTAAGCCTTTGGCACGCAGTTTATTCACATACGATCCTTCTTTCGGATTGCTGTACCTGTCGGCAATTATATCTTCCAGCTGTAAAATAAAGTTTTGGTTATAAGCAGTATTAAAGCAGCTGCGTGAGCCGGTATGACAGGTCGGGCCGTCGGCTTTAACTTTTATCAGCAACGTATCTTTGTCGCAATCAATATGCATGCTTATTACGTGCAGAAAGTTATTGCTTGTTTCGCCTTTTGTCCATAACCGTTTTTTTGAACGGGAGAAGAAGGTGACAATATTTTCTTTTACGGTTTTATCGTAAGCCTCCTGGTTCATGTAGCCAAGCATCAGTACTTCCAATGTTTGCTCATCCTGTATAACTACCGGGATTAATCCGTCTGTTTTATTAAAATCTATATTCATTTTATTTTTTGTACCCCTTGTCTGTGTCCTCACAGATAACGGTGTATGTGGTATTAGTTTATACTTCCCTTACTTCAATATTATGCTGTCTCAATACTCTTTTTAAATCAGGGATCAATATCTCGCCATAATGAAAAACAGAGGCTGCAAGCGCGGCATCAACGTTGCTTTTTTCAAATACATCCACAAAATCCTGAACAGAACCCGCACCACCTGATGCAATAACCGGGATATTTACGGAATCGTTCACCAATTTTAAAAGTTTATTATCGAAACCGGCTTTTGTACCATCATGGTCCATGGATGTTAAAAGGATTTCACCCGCGCCGCGGCTTTCTGCCTCCAATATCCAATCCAGCGTTTCTTTTTCAGTGGGCAAGCGACCGCCGTTGAGATGAACAATATTCTTGTTGGCGATAACCCGGGTATCAACCGCGATCACCACAAACTGAACGCCGAAAGCCATTGCCAGTTCATCAATTAAGGCCGGGTTGCGTACCGCTGCCGAGTTGATGGATATTTTATCAGCGCCTGCGTTTAACAATGCATCGGCATCAGCAATTTCGTTGATGCCCCCGCCAATGGTAAACGGGATATTTATTTGCCGGGCTACTGCTTTTACCAGTTCAACCATTGTCTTTCTGCGTTCGTGTGTTGCCGTAATGTCTAAAAATACCAGTTCATCGGCGCCCTGGCGCGAATAATTCCAGGCAAGTTCAACCGGGTCGCCGGCATCGCGGAGGTCAACAAAGTTTACACCTTTTACGGTGCGTCCGTCTTTTACGTCAAGGCAGGGTATTATTCTTTTAGAGAGCATAATTAATTGTTTGTCATTGCGAGCGAAGCGCGGCAATCGCGAACTATGCATAGCGGTCATGCATGGCTAAGGGATTGCCACGCTTTGCTCGCAATGACATAGAGGGTTTATTATATTGAAATTAATGACTCCAAATTCCAGTTTTTTATTTCTTCAATAGTAATACGTCCTTCATAAATAGCTTTACCAACCACGCATGATTCTACTTTTAATGTGCTTAATTGTTCAATATCATCCATGGAACTTACGCCGCCTGATGCGATAAGTTTAATAAAAGGAGAGTGGTCAAGCAATTTTTCATAAAGCCCGATACCGGCCCCGCCAAGTTTGCCGTCTTTGTCAATATCGGTGCATAAAAACCTGAAAAAGCCTAAAGCGAGGCATTTATCAACATAGTCCATCAGTTTGATGGGCGAGCTTTCCATCCAGCCCGAGTATTTGATCACTTCATCAAGCACATCAATGGCAATAACAACTTTGTTTGCGCATTTATCGCGGCTGCATATCGCTTTGCTGAGGTCTTTCAGGAAAGACGGGTTGGTAATCGCCTGGGTGCCTACAATTACCCGGTGAACGCCGGCATCTATCAGTTCCTGTACTTTTTCTATACTGCGGACACCGCCGCCATACTGTACCTTCATTTTTGTTTTACGGATAACATCGAAAAGGTACTCCTGGTTGGAGAAATCGTTTTTAGCGCCGTTCAAATCAATAATATGGACAAATTCGGTGCCATACGACTGGTATTTTTCAATCATTTCCTCCAAGGAAACGTCATACCCGGTTACCTGGCTGTAATCACCCTCGCGCAAGCGGACAACTTTTTTATCTAAAATATCAATTGCAGGGATAATGATCATATTTTTAAAGTTTTGAGAAGTTTGTTAACAGAGTTTCGCCGTAAGCGCCGGATTTTTCGGGATGGAACTGTACGCCATAGAAATTATCCCGCCATATAGCGGCCGAAAACTTATTATTATATGTTGTTGACGACAAAGTATATTCAATATTATACTCAATAAAGTATGAATGTACAAAGTAAAAATGTGATCCGTCAGGAATATTTTCAAAAAGTGTATTTTCTTTTTCAGGATACACCCTGTTCCACCCGGTATGCGGCACCTTATACTCGTTACTGGCGGCAAATTTAAGGGTATTTATCGGGAAAATATCCAGAAGTTTTGAGTCCCCTTCTTCGGAGTGGGAAGTCAGCAATTGCATCCCTACACAAATGCCCAGCGTAGGTTTGGTAAGTGCTTTTATTTTGGGCACCAGTCCTGTTTGTTCCAGCTTAGCCATAGCGGCGCCCGCATGGCCAACTCCCGGAATAATATAACGGTCGAACTGCTCAAAATCTTCTTCCTTATTAATCATCCCATAGGGGATACCCAACCGCTCTAAAGCAGCAGTCAGTGAAAATATATTCCCGGCGCCGTATGTTATTATTCCTATCATCAATATTTTTCTTCAGTTTGCAGTTTTCAGTTGGCGGCTTGCAGTTTTTGGATTGCAAACTGCAAACTGCCAACTATTATAAAAGTCCCTTTGTGCTCGGTAAAACCATATTATTTACATCTCTTTTCACCGCCATTTTTATTGCCTTAGCAAAGGCTTTAAATATAGCCTCAATTTTATGATGTTCGTTTTCGCCTTCTGCTTTTATATTAAGGTTGCATTTTGCCGCATCAGAAAAGGATTTAAAAAAATGGAAGAACATTTCGGTCGGCATCTCGCCAATCTTTTCCCTTTTAAATGTTGCATCCCAAACTATCCAGTTCCTGCCGCCAAAATCAATGGCCGCCTGTGCCAGGCAATCATCCATAGGCAGACAAAAACCGTACCGTTCAATCCCTTTTTTATTACCCAATGCCGTTGCAAAAACTTCGCCCAAAGCAATGCCGGTATCTTCGATGGTATGGTGTTCGTCGATATGCAGGTCGCCTTGCGCGATAATTTCGAGGTCGATATTACCATGACGGGCAATCTGATCAAGCATGTGGTCGAAAAAATGAAGCCCGGTAGATACTTTAGCCTCGCCTTTGCCATCAAGGTTTATTTTTATATAAATATCAGTTTCCTTTGTGCTGCGGCGGTGCTCAACAACCCTTTGACCAAGTTTTAAAAACTCATATATTTTTTGCCAGTCGGTGGTTTCCAGCGACACAGTGCTGTTTATCTTTTCTTCTTCAGCCTTTCCGCTAAACTCATGGCTTCCCAGGTTGGAGTTATCATTCAGCCAGATGGCTTTTGCACCCAGGTTATGCGCCAATAAAATATCATTTTTACGGTCGCCAATGGTGAACGAGCCATTCAGATCATATTTTTCGGTATCAAAATACTGGGTAAGCAGGCCTGTAGCAGGTTTGCGGGTAGGGGCGTTTTCAGCAGGAAATGTACGATCTATACAGACATTTGAAAATATTACGCCCTCATTCTCCAGGGTCTTCATAATAAAATTATGTACCGGCCAAAAAGTATCAGCGGGATAAGACGCCGTCCCCAAACCATCCTGATTGGTAACCATTACTAACTCGTAATCCAGCTCGGCCGCTATTTTGGGCAGGTATAGCAAAGCGCCGGGGTAGAACTCCAGTTTGTCGAACGAATCGATTTGTTCATCAGGCGTCTCTTTTATAATGGTGCCATCGCGGTCAACAAACAGTATTTTTTGCAGCTTGCTCATTTAAAATCTTGTAAAGTTTGGAGTAATATAATGTTTTCATCGGGTGTGCCAACGGTTATCCGCAAACAACCCTGGCAAAGTTCAATTTTTGAACGGTCACGCACGATGATGCCTTTTTGAACCAAATAATTGTAAATGCCCCTTGCATCCGTGGTTTTTACGAGGATAAAGTTAGCATCGGACGGATAAATATCCAGCACAAAATCAAAATCTTTTAAACCCAATACCAGTTTATCCCTTTGTGCCAATGTTTCTTTTATCCAGCTGTTTACCTGTTCAACATTAGCCAGTGCCTGCAGGACAAGTTGTTGCGAAGATTCATTGATATTATAAGGCGGCTTAACTTTATTCATCACCTCGATAATTTCTTCGCTTGCAAAAGCCATCCCGACGCGCAGGCCGGCAAGCCCCCAGGCTTTGCTGAGCGTTTGTAGAACCACAAGGTTTGCGTATTCAGTTAATTCCTGGATAAAAGTTTTTTGCCTGCTGAAATTAATATAGGCCTCATCAACCACCACTATTCCGTTGAAATTGGCCAGCAATGTTTCCACATCGGCACGGTCGATTGAATTACCGGTTGGGTTATTGGGGGAGCAGATAAAGATGAGTTTGGTATGTTCGTCAATCGCTTCGGCAATGCCATCTAAATTGAGCTGGAAATCGGCTGTTAAAGGGATGTTCCTTGTTTCAATATCGTTAATATTGGCCGAAACCTGGTACATGCCATAGGTTGGCGGCACCAATATAACGTTATCAACGCCCGGATTGCAAAAGCTGCGGAACAGTACATCAATAGCTTCGTCGCTGCCATTGCCTAAAAATATATTTTTTACGGGTACACCCTTTATTTCGCTTAAACGCTTTTTAACCTGTATTTGCAGTGGATCGGGATAGCGGTTAAACTGCTGCTCCAATGGCGAGCCAAAGGCGTTTTCATTCGCATCCAAAAATACACTGGCCTCTCCCTGGTACTCATCACGCGCGGAGGAGTAGGGGGTAAGGTTTTTGATATTTTCTCTGAGTATGTTATTTATATTGAACATATTGTTATTCTTATTCCTTTTGTCATTATTTGCACCACTTTGTCATTGCGAGGCACGAAGCAATCGCGAACTATACA
>JBIOHE010000030.1:0-22151 GCA_044448725.1 Sphingobacteriales bacterium
CCAAATAATATGCTATTTATTTTAACTTCAAAAATACTTTTATAAAAAATATCTTTGGTTGATTGTTTATAATATTTCAGGGTGATATTGATGCGTTTTTATGATTAATTCGCCGAATAAGGTATTGGCCCAGGCAAACCATTTACGGGTAAAGTCAGTTGCATCATCTTTATTGAACGATTCGTGCATAAAGCCGGTGCCGGCATGCGTGCTTTTTAACCACCGAAGGCATTTATTTATCTCGGCTTTGTCGGTAGATGTAAGTGCACGCATAATAATGCTCATTGGCCAGATATAGTTTAAACCAACATGCGGGCCGCCTGTACCCTCCGCTGCTTTTCCTTTAAAAAAGTAGGGATTAGCGCTGCTTAACACCATCCGCCGGGTATTCTGGTAAACCGGGTCGTTCAGTGACATAGCGCCCAGGTAGGGCAAGGCAAGCAAACTCGGCACATTGGCATCATCCATAAACAGTTGGTTGCCGAAACCGTCAACCTCGTAAGCCAATACTTTACCATGAACGGGGTGAACAGCCGTAGCATATTTTTGCAGGGCATTATGCACCTCTGCGGCTAAATTAGTGCAAACACCGGCAGTTACCGGGTCTTTTCCGATAAGCGAATACATTTCGGCCAGCTGTTTTAAACTAACTACCGCGAAATAATTGGATGGCACAAGGAAAGGAAAAATGGTGGAGTCGTCAGAAGGTCTGAAAATGGAACAAATTAACCCAACAGGCTTCACCGGGTTACCATAACCGCCATTTGGCGCTGTATCACTTGCCACTTCGGTCCGCCTTTGGAAGTGATAAGGTCCCAGTCCGTTTTTGCGTTGCTGTTCTTTAAAGGTAGCCACTATCAATTTACCTGCCTTTTGCCAGTTTTCGTCAAAAAAGCTACGGTCGCCGCTGGTTTTCCAGTAATGGTAAGCCAACCGGATGGGATAACATAAAGAATCGACCTCCCATTTGCGTTCGTGCAGTTCGGGCTTCATGGTTGTGCGGTCGCTGTCCCACTCGCTTCCGGTCGGCCCTGCGTTAAAAGCGTTGGCATAAGGGTCAATTAACACACAGGCGGCCTGCCGGTTAAGCACCCCTTTTATTAAATCCCTTAATTGGGGATCATCTTTTATCAATGGTAAATAAGGCCAAACCTGTGCCGATGAATCGCGCATCCACATGGCGTTAATATCACCGGTAATTACGAAGGTATCCGGCCTGCCATCTTTTATGGTATAATTAACCGTGGTATCGAGTGTATTGGGATAGCAGTTTTCAAACAGCCAGGCTAATTCCGGGTCTTTTATGGTTGCCTTTATACTTTTGATGGTTGCCTCAACGGCCTTGCTGGTGAATTTTCGGTCAGCAGGTTTGGGGCGCTTGCTATCAAATTGATTAATAAACCAGGCGGGCTTCAACCCCATGCCTAAACCGGCAGTAGTTACAGTATTAAGTTTGATAAAATGACGGCGTGATAGCATAGCTGTTTTTTGTTTGTGCATAAAAGTAAAAAAGCCTCTCGGAAATCCGAAAGGCTCTATAGAATATTTAACGCTGTTTTATAAAGACCTTATGCTATCTCTAACTTATTCTCTTTATAATATCCTGCCTTCAACTTTTCAGCCATTTCGCTATAGGCATCAAGCGTACGCTGTACATCTTCGAGGCTATGCGCAGCAGTTGGGATCAACCTTAACAATATCAATCCTTTAGGGATAACCGGGTATATTACTATCGAACAAAATATGCCATAGTTTTCGCGCAGGTCACGGGTAAGTGCGGTGGCTTCCTGTAGTTCGCCTTCCAAAAACACCGGGGTTACCATTGTATTGGTAACGCCGATATTAAAACCGCGTTCTTTGAGTCCGCTTTGTAAAGCATTGGCAATTTGCCACAGTTTTGCGCGCAGTTCGGGTTTTGTTCTTAGCAGTTCCAGACGTTTTTTTGCCCCGATTACCATAGGCATTGGCAACGCTTTGGCAAATATCTGCGAACGCATATTGTAGCGCAGATAGTCAACAATCTCCTTATTGGCAGCAACAAATGCGCCTATGCCGGCCATTGATTTGGCGAAAGTGGCAAAATAAATATCAACGCCTTCAATGCAATCCTGTTCTTCGTGGGTACCTGCGCCGGTTTTGCCCATTGTGCCAAAACCGTGGGCATCGTCAACCAAAATGCGGAAGTTGAATTTATCTTTAAGGGCGATGATCTCTTTCAGTTTACCCTGCGCGCCCGACATGCCAAAAACACCTTCCGTAATCAGCAAAATGCCGCCGCCGGTTGTTTCGGCTAATTTTGTGGCACGTTCCAGCTGTTTTTCGCAACTTTCAAGGTCATTATGCTGATAGACATAACGTTTGCCGATATGCAGCCTTAAGCCGTCAATAATGCAGGCGTGCGCTTCGGCATCATAAACTATAACGTCATTACGGTCAACCAGCGTATCGATGATCGACAACATGCCCTGGTAGCCATAATTAAGCAAATAGGCGTCTTCTTTACCAACAAATGCGGCAAGGTCGTTTTCAAGTTCTTCATGGTGCCTGGTATTGCCCGACATCATGCGGGCGCCCATAGGGTAAGCCATGCCATAATCTGCCGCCCCTTTTGCATCGGCTTCCCTTACTTCGGGATGGTTGGCTAAACCCAGGTAGTTGTTCAGGCTCCAAACCAAATGCTCTTTGCCGTTAAATTGCATGTGCGGACCAATTTCACCCTCAAGTTTAGGGTAGGAGAAATAGCCATGCGACCACTTTTGGTGCTGGCCCAGCGGCCCACCCATGTTTTTCGATATCTTATCAAATATGTCCAAAATGGTATTTTATTATAATTAAACCACAAATATAGCCCTTAAATCGTTTAGGAACAATTGTTATAACTTTTTATAATAGGCTATAAAGGGCGGTCGATGGTCGATAGTCCATAGACCATGGTAAAAGCGCCATTCTTCTGGACTATGGACTATGGACTATGGACTATGGACTATGGACTATGGACTATGGACTATGGACTATGGACTAAAACTCAATCCACATTATCATGCAGGAATGAATTGTTGGTGCGAATGTCTGTTTTGCCTTCATCGTCGGGCATTAAAGAGAACCTGGACACATGACTTTCGTTTGATGCCGGGGTTTGCTGAAGGGCGATTTCCTTGCGCTTATAGGCCGGGATATTCTCCATTTCCTGCAAATTACCGCTGCGTAATTTCATGCTCAGGTCTTTTAACCGCATAATACGTTCGCGCGATTTCCGCAACTGATCCTCAATGGATTCATCGGTTTTATGGTCGTCGGCGCCAACTACAATTTCGGGCTCTTTTTCTGGCTCGGGCTGCTTTTGTTCTTTGACAGGTTCAACACTCACCAATGGCTCTTTTATTGTAAAAATCATTTCAGGAATTTCCGATGACTGATTTTCATTTGTAACCGGCTCTTCGGTTAACAAATTATGTTTTATAACCGCAGGCTCTTCAGCATGGGGAGCAAACAAATCAAATAAGCCGGTTTGTTTTGGCTCCTCCTTATGATGTTTTAAATAAGGCTCGGCTGTAGCATTAGCCTTCACGGGGTTGATAAATTCATTTACCGGCTTAACTAAAGGAGGGGTATCTGGGCCAAGCGAGTAAATTTTCTTTTCATTCACTTTCTCTTTCTCCCGTTCGTCCTTGGTTTGAAAGCCGGTTGCAATAATAGTTACGGACAATTTATCACCCAGGCTTTCGTCGATGCAATTACCCCAGATCAGATCTGTAGTAAGGCCGGCTTCATCCATAATAAAATCGGTAATAATACTGATCTCATCCATGGTCACCTCTTTTGTACCTGAGCTGATGTTCAGGAGGATATACCTGGCGCCCTGAATTTCATTGTCTTTTAACAGCGGGGACAACAACGCGCCTTCAACGGCCTTTTTGGCCCTGTTTTCGCCTTCACATGCCGAACTGCCCATAATGGAAACGCCGCTGTCTTTCATTACAGTGCGCACATCCTTAAAGTCAACATTTACGTAACCCGGCAGTGTTATAATCTCAGCAATGCCTTTTGCAGCAGTTGTTAATATATTATCGGCCTGGGCAAAAGCAGAACCTAACGTCAGGTTACCGAATATCTCGCGCAGCCTGTCGTTTGAAATTACCAAAAAGGAATCTACGTATTTTTTCAGTTCTTCCATCCCGGCATCGGCCTGCATTTTACGGCGCTTGCCTTCAAATGCAAACGGGGTAGTAATGATGCCTACGGTTAAAATATCCATCTCGCGGGCGGCTTTGGCTATTATGGGGCTTGCGCCTGTACCAGTGCCGCCACCCATACCGGCTGTAATGAACAGCATTTTGGTATTGGTGCCAAGCATTTGTTTTATGTCATCAATATTTTCGATTGCGGAGTTTTTACCAACTTCGGGGATTGAACCCGCACCCATGCCTTCGGTAAGGCTTGCACCAAGCTGTACTTTATTGGGGATAGGACTTAGCTCCAAAGCCTGGGCATCGGTATTGCAAATAATAAAATCAACACCGGTAATGCCTTGCCTGTACATGTGGTTTACCGCGTTACCCCCACCGCCGCCAACACCAATTACTTTGATGATTGACGACTTTTCTTTTAACATCTCAAACTGCATAATCCTTGTTTTTCAGTTATATGTAATTGACGATTAACATAATTTCTCTAATGTAATAATAAGGCTTTTTCCACAAGCTTTTTCCACATTTGTGAATATGTGGAAAGATTGAACATTGTGAATAATTATTTCAAAAAGTCCGCATCCGGGATATCATCCTTCATAAATTTCTTCCCGCCTTCTAATAATTTACTTAATAAACCCAACTTTTTATCCCCGGCTGGTTTTGTTTTTCCAATCTTAACTTCTGCCGGTGCCTGTACAATATCGTTATATTCCGCCTTTTGTATGCCTTTTATCAGCAGACCTATCCCTGTTGCAAACGTAGGGCTTTGCAACTCCTCATAAATATTTTTGGGCAGTACATCATTCTTGGCCAGATGCTCATTCGGAAAGCCAACCCGGCAATCGAGCCCGGTAACATACTCAACCAATTGCGACAGGTGTTTTAATTGCGCCCCGCCACCGGTGATCACTATGCCCGCGATCAGCTTTTTTTCGTACCCGGAAGATTTGATCTCATAATACACATGTTCCACTATTTCCTCCATGCGTGCCTGTATCACAAACGCCAGGTTTTTTACCGATATCTCCTTTGGTTCGCGGCCCCGTAAGCCCGGTACGCAAACAATCTCATTTTCTTTATTTTCTTCAGCCAGCGCCGATCCGAACCTCACTTTTAACTGTTCAGCTATGTTCCGCATAACCGAACAACCTTCACGGATGTCTTCGGTTACACTGTTTCCACCAAAAGGGATAACTGCTGTATGTCTGATGATCCCTTCGTGGAAAATAGCCACGTCGGTTGTACCACCGCCTATATCCACCAACACAACACCCGCTTCTTTTTCCTCATCGCTTAATACTGACTCTGAAGAGGCAAGCGGTTCGAGGATCAGTTCCTGGCTCTCTAAACCGGCTTTATTTACGCACTTAACAATATTTTTGATAGCGGTAACCTGCCCTGAAATGATATGGAAATTTGCCTCAAGCCTTACCCCTGCCATACCTATCGGATCTTTTATGCCGGGTTCATTGTCAACGGTAAATTCCTGCGGCAAAACATGGATGATCTCCTCGCCCGGAGGCATTACAAGGTTATACATATCCTCTATCAGCTTATCGATATCCTTCCTTGAGATCTCCGACTGAATATCGCGGCGGGTAATCAACCCGCGATGCTGCAGGCTTTTAATATGCTGTCCCGCTATCCCTACGTTCACCACCCTGATCTCTACGTTTGATTGCGTACCGGCAACATCAACCGCCTGGCTGATCCCCTGAACGGTTTTATCAATATTTGAAACCATGCCACGGGTTACCCCCGCCGACTCGGCCTTACCTATTCCTAATACTTCTATCTTCCCGTTTTTGCTCCTGCGACCAACAATGGCGCATATTTTTGTAGTTCCGATGTCCAATCCTACTACGATTGGTGAACTTTTTTCCTGAGTTGAGCTTTTGTCCATATTATTTCCTTATTAGAGATGTATCCTTTTTTAACGCAGTTGAATCCCGGCCTGCTTTTTTTGAGGACAGGGAATCCTTTTTTATATTTTCATTCTTTACGCCAATAACCTGATTGGCATATTTAATATTTATCACTTTGTATGCGTCCCAACCCGCCCGTGGCAGCGCTTTTTTATAAAACACCAGCAGGTTATGAAACTTGACGTCTAACGAATCTGCATCCCCCAGCAATATCCGGTTGTTCCCAACACGCGGTATTAATTCAATTTCATGTTGCCTGTTCACATATATCTGCGCGATCTGTGCGTCCCAAAGCGAATCTTTCCTGATATACTCGACAGTCTTAAACAATTCCATGGCAATGGCGGTGTGCAGGGTATCAACGCGGTTGGCAAAAAGCTCATCAATGTACCCATTGGCAACCAGCACCCTCGCTGTAAAGTTTGCCGACAGCGGTATTTTTAAACCATGCTGATCCACGTAAAAATCCTGGTCGAAACGGTTCATTACCCTCAAAACCGGCTGCCGCTGACTGATCTCAATGTTTATTATACCATCCATATCGGCATAAACTTTTGCAAATTCAATAAAAGGGTTTGCCTTTAGCTTATTTTGTAAGTCGTGCAAATTAATACGCTGCATTTTGTGCCCGATAAGCGCATGGCTGTGTATCTGTAAAATATCGTCCACCTCGTCCCTGTCAATAAAATATTGGTTACCCGGTATGTAAACTTTTACGTCCTTGCAAACCACCTCTGCTTTTTTTGTTTCAATAAAACTCATCAGCACAATCAGTCCACCCAGGCTAACCGCCCAGGCAAACCCGATTAACAGGCGTTTCCATATTCGCTTTTTAAACATCCTGTAAAACGTTTTTTAAAGGTTGTATCAACTGGTCAATATCTCCAGCACCTACGGTTAAAAGCAGTTCAGGGCGCTCGTTTTTCACAATAGCTATTGCCTCCTGCTTCCCGCTCCGGCGTTTATTTTTCAATTTCATCCGATCAAGTATCATATCGGCATTTACCCCTTCAATCGGTAATTCACGGGCAGGATATATGTCGAGCATGATGAGTTCATCGGTCAGGTCGAGCGCTTCGGCAAAACCGTCGGCAAAATCACGTGTACGGGTGTATAAATGCGGCTGAAAAATTGTAGTAAGTTTTTTATCGGGATACAATCTTTTAACCGACCTTATACAGGCCTTCAATTCTTCGGGATGATGGGCATAGTCATCAATATACACCTGGTGATCGTTTTTGATGATATACTCAAAGCGGCGTTTCACTCCCTTAAATGACCCTAAGGCACTTTTTATCGCAGCTGCATCTACATCTAACAGTAAGGTTGCCTCAATGGCAGCCACTGCATTTTCAATATTATGCAAACCTGCTATACCCATTTTTATATTATTGATGAAGGTGCTGCTATTTTTAAAATCAAAATAAAAGTCGCCGTTTTCAATCCTGATGTTGGATGCACTTGCGTCGGCATCCGCATCAACCGAGTATGTAAAACCGGTTTCTAAAGGCAAACCTATACGGTGGATAAGTTTACCCCCGGGTTTTATCTGGGAGGCAAACAGTTTAAAGGAATCGGTGAGGTGCTGGTGATCGCCATAAATATCGAGGTGATCAGCATCCATGGAGGTAATGATGGCAATATCGGGGTATAGCGTTAGGAATGAACGGTCGTACTCATCAGCCTCAACTACCACGATATTGTTTTTGCCATACAGTACATTGCTTTGATAATTTGATGAAATACCACCCAGGAATGCAGAACAATCCTTGCCCGAATCTTTTAAAATATGGGCTACCATACTGGATGTGGTAGTTTTACCATGCGTACCTGCTACGGCAACAGTAAACATACCTTTGCTGATAATGCCCAGCACCTGCGAACGTTTAAAGAGTTCAAAGCCTTTATCGCGGAAAAAGTTTAAGATCGCCGAATCTTTAGGGATAGCCGGAGTGAAAATGATCAGCGTTCCCGGATCCGGTGCACGGAAGCTCAGGGGTATCCATTCTTCGCGGTCATCAAAAATAACCGGGATACCTTCCCTGTGCAGTTCATTGGTTAAGTCGGTTGATGTTTTATCATAACCGCAAACAACACAACCCAAATGATGAAAATAACGGGCCAGTCCACTCATACCAATGCCCCCGATACCAATCAGATAAACCTGTTTTATGTTGCTTAATTCCATATTGTTAACACTAATTCCCACGAATTGAACCGAATTACACGAATGTTTCTTCGTTTGATTTTATTAATTTACTACTATGAACCATTAACTATGAACCATTTTCATAACCTCTCTGGCAATAACTTCATCGGCATCAGGCATAGCCATTTTGCCTATATTCACGCTCAGCCTTTTTTGCGTTTCCATATCTTTTAAAAGCGCCAGCGCTTTATCAACCAGATTTGCTTCAGCATCCCGGTCGGCCACAAATAACGCTGCATTTTGTTCTACCAGGGCCAGGGCGTTTTTGGTTTGATGATCTTCAGCCACATTGGGCGAAGGCACCAGCAGCACCGGTTTTTTAATGACGCATAATTCGGCAATAGTTCCGGCTCCGGCTCTTGATATAATAATGTCCGCAGCTGCGTAGGCGAGGTCCATCCGGTGCAAAAACTCCTTAACCTTTATGTCAGGGTGATAATCTTCGCCCAGCTTTTCAATAATCCCTTTGTAATAAACCTTACCTGTTTGCCATATAATTTGCACATCGGCAGCGATAATTTTATCCAGCCCCGCCATAATGCTGTTATTCAATGTCCGTGCGCCAAGGCTTCCCCCGATAACCAGTATTGTTTTCTTGAATGCCGACAGTTTATACAATTCAAGCGCCTGCATGTGCTTACCTGCTATATTAACCGACTCCTTCCGGATGGGATTGCCTGTTTTTATAATCTTTTGAAACGGAAAAAACCGGTCCATACCATCAAAGGCAACACAAATCTTTTTAGCCTTTTTCCCAAGCCATTTATTGGTGATACCAGCGTATGAATTTTGCTCCTGTATTAAATAAGGAATATCCTTTAACGATGCCGCATATAATAAAGGGCCCGATGCATATCCGCCAACACCAACTGCTGCATCGGGTTTAAAATCCCTGATTATCTGCAGCGCCTTTCTCACACTCAGCATCAGTTTAACCGGGAACATCGCATTTTTCCACAAGGATTTACGCTGAATTCCCTGTATATCCAAACCTATGATCTTATAACCCGCGGCCGGGACTTTTTCCATTTCCATACGGCCGTTAGCACCAACAAATAATATTTCGGTAGCAGGATCAAGCTTTTTTAAAGCATTGGCAATAGCAATTGCCGGGAAGATATGCCCTCCGGTCCCACCGCCGCTGATTATGATGCGTAGCCCCCGAGTCCCCGCCCCGGGGCGGAGAAGCTTTTGACTGGGATTGTTCGCGCTTTTCTGTACCATGATCCTATTACTTACTTCATTAAATTTATATCATTTGCACATCTGCACATTCGCACATCTGCACATCAATTCCCCCTTTAGGGGGCCAGGGGGCTTAATTCCCTTATCTCCCCTACTACAACTTTTTTTGGTTCCTCAATATCCCGGCTAACCGACAAAATGATACCAAATGCCACGCTTGTAAATAATATGGAAGTGCCTCCCATACTTACAAACGGCAAAGGAATACCCGTTACCGGACCAAGGCCAACGGCAACTGCCATATTGGCAAATGCCTGGATTGTTAAACTGAAACTCAGGCCCGCCGCTAACAAAGCGCCAAAAGCTTTCGGAGCTTTTGTTACAATTTTTATGCAGCGGTATAACAAAAACAGGTAAATACATATCAATATCACGCCCCCTGCCAGGCCGTATTCCTCTACGATAATGGCATAAATTTCATCCGAATAGGCCTCGGGTAAATAATTTATCTCATCGCTTTTACCTACCCCTTTACCAAACAGACCACCGGTGGCGATGGCAATTTTTGCGTGATCGGACTGGAACGACTTATCAGAATTCGCTATTTCGGGATGCATAAATGCATGTATCCTCGAAACATAAGTTTTATGACGCGGCCCTAAAAGCACTACCCCGGCCAGCAATATCCCGCCGGCAAGGCAAGTGATGGCGATTTGTTTTATACTGATACGGCCGATGATAAGCAGCAATACACTAACCCCGAACAGCATAAGCGCAGTAGAAAGGTTTGCCAGGGCAATCAGAATAAAAACCAGGCAAACCGAACCCATAATCGGAATAAACGATTGCTTAACGTCCTTGATATTCTCCTGCTTTAGCGACAATGTGCGCGCCAGGTAGGTAATAAGGGCAAGTTTGGCCAAATCGGAGGTCTGGAAGCTTAAACCGGTTCCCGGTATAGCAATCCACCTGCTGGCATCATTCACATGGCTGCCAAAAACCAGCGTATAAACCAACAGCGGCAGCGTGATGATCATTAATAATTTTGATATGCCCCTATAGTAGCGATAGTCGAGTTTATGCGAAATATACATCAAAGCAATACCCCCAATTATCATCGCAAGGTGTTTCATTAAAATAGATTCGGCGCCAACACCCCGTTTATATGCCAGGGTGCCAATAGCACTATAAACCGCCAATAAGGAAATAACCGATAATAATATGACGATCAGCCATATCCATCGGTCCCCTTTTGTGTTATTGAGTATCCTGTTCATATTTTTTTTATAATAATTTCACCGATTTCTATTTGATTACACCGGTTTTTTTGACCATGGTCCATGGACCATAGACCATGGTCTTTTTCATAACTCCTTCACTGCCTGTTTAAACTGGCGGCCACGGTCTTCATAATTTTTAAAAAGATCAAAACTGGCGCAGGCCGGCGAAAGTAAAACAGTATCGCCCTTGGATGCCAGGTGATAGGCTACCTGGGCGGCTTCTTCTGCCGAACTGGTATTTACTATCAATTCCACATCATCTTCAAAGGCATCATGGATGCGTTTGTTATCCTTGCCCAAACACACAATTGCCTTCACTTTTTGCCGTACGAGGCTTTTAAGCATGCTGTAATCATTGCCTTTATCCACGCCGCCAAGTATGAGTATTACATCGCTGGTCATGCTTTCAAGCGCATACCAGGTAGAATTCACATTGGTTGCTTTCGAATCATTGATGAAACTTATACCCGATATTTTACCTACCGACTCCAGCCTGTGTTCAATGCTTTTAAAATTTCCCATACTCTCCCGGATTACCGGGTTGCGAAGTTCGAGCACTTTAGCTATGATACCCGAAGCCATCGAGTTATAAATGTTGTGCTTACCCTGTAGGGCCAATTCTGTTATTGACATTTGAAAATGTTGTTGGTGAGTGTTTATGACAATATTGTCCTGTTCGAGATATGCTCCCGGTTCAACTTTTTTTTGTATTGAAAATGGTAATCGCTGTGCGTCAAAATTCCGTCCGGTCATTCCTTTTATGGTCTCCGGGTCATCGGCGCAATAAATAAAATAGTCGCTCGCGGTCTGGTTTTGCGCAATGCGGAATTTTGAAGCCGCATAGTTCTCCAGTTTATAATCGTACCGGTCTAAGTGGTCGGGTGTGATATTCAGTAATACCGCTATATCTGCTTTAAACTTATACATATCATCCAGCATAAAGCTGCTTAGTTCCAAAACATACAGGTCAAACTTTTCAGTTGCCACCTGGTAGGCAAAGCTCTTACCTATATTACCTGCCAGCCCAACATTTAACCCTGCATTTTTCAGGATATGGTAAGTGAGGCTGGTTGTTGTTGTTTTACCGTTAGAACCCGTGATGCCAATTATTTTGGCGCTCGTATATCTTCCGGCAAATTCTATCTCAGATATTACAGGTATGTTTCTTTCTTTGATTTTTTTGATGACCGGCGCTTTATCCGGGATGCCGGGACTTTTTATTACTTCTGCAGCTTTAAGTATCTCTTCTTCAGTATGCCTATTTTCCTCGAACCGGATTCCCCAATCCTGTAATTGTTTTTTGTAGTCGTCAGCAATGCCACCAAAATCAGAAACAAAAACATCATAACCCTGCTGTTGGGCAAGGTATGCCGCTCCCACCCCGCTTTCGCCGGCGCCAAGAATGACTATTTTATTTGCTGATTTCACTGATTATATTGTTGTTAGTTTATATTATCCCTTTTCCTGATTTCGAATCTCGAATCGCCAATCTCTAATCTCTATCTCAGCTTCAACGTCACAAATGTTACAATGGCCAGCAGGATGCCGATGATCCAGAACCGCGTTACGATCTTGGCTTCATGAAACCCTCTTTTTTGGTAATGATGATGCAACGGCGCCATCAAAAAAACCCTGCGCCCTGCGCCAAACCGCTTCTTCGTGTATTTAAACCATGACACCTGGATAATAACCGAAAAGTTCTCCACCACGAAAATTCCGCACAAAAGCGGCACCATTAACTCTTTTCGGATCATTATCGAGAATACAGCGATTATACCACCTATAGCCAGACTGCCGGTATCGCCCATAAAAACCTGGGCCGGGTACGAATTGTACCATAGGAAACCAACACAGGCGCCAACAAATGCGCCTGCAAAAATCACCAGCTCACCCGAGTTGGGGATGTACATAATATTCAGGTAATCCGCAATAACGGTGTTACCCGAAACATAAGCAAGGATAGCCAGCGTGATACCAATAATAGCCGAGGTGCCCGTTGCAAGACCATCGATGCCATCGGTGATATTTGCGCCATTGGATATGAATGTGATGATGATAATAACAAAAAACATAAAAACCATCAGCGAATAACGCTCATAGCCCCCACCTAAAAACTTTAATACCTTGCCATAATCAAATTCGTTGTTTTTGTAAAATGGCATAGTCGTTTTTGTTGAGCGGACTTCCTGGGTATAAACAGGTGTATTTCCGCGCATGTGAAAATACACAGGCACATCAGCTATTTGCTGCGATTTAACTTCCTGCCGTATCACAATATCGGGGTTGGAGTACATGGTAAAACCGATAAACAGGGCCAGCCCTACTTGTCCGGTGATCTTAAACTTACCGGCCAAACCTTCTTTATTTTTTTTGAAAACCTTTATATAATCATCCAAAAATCCGATCCCGCCCAGCCAAACGGTAGTGACAATCATCATGATCACATAAATATTCCCCAGTTTGGCAAAAAGCAACGTGGGTATTAAAATACCAAGTATTATTATGAGACCGCCCATGGTTGGGGTACCGGCTTTTTGCATTTGCCCTTCCAGCCCCAGGTTTCTTACCGTTTCGCCCACCTGCTTAAATCGTAAATAGTCGATCAGCCTGCGCCCGTAAACCGTTGTTATCAGCAATGAAGTAATCACAGCCATCGCCATACGGAACGTAATGTATTGGAATACACCTGCCCCCGGGATGTCGTAATTTTTGTTTAGCCAATTGAATAGATAGTATAGCATGCTTTTATTATTGATTTCACCGATTGTTGTTTTGTGATTCCACCGATTTTTTAGAACCTATTAATTTAATTGTTCAAACACAGCACTCAACTCTTCCATGTCATCGAAATGACTTCTTACGCCTTTCACCTCCTGATATTTTTCATGGCCTTTACCTGCTATCAGTACTATGTCGCCGGGCCGCGCCAGCATACAAGCTGTTTTAACGGCTTCCCTCCTGTCGGCAATGCTCAGTGTGTGCCTTTTAAATGCAGGGTCAACACCTTCTTCCATGTCTTTAATAATCTGGGATGGATCTTCACTGCGGGGGTTATCCGAAGTGAAAATCACTTTGTCACTCCACTCACAAGCTGTTTTTGCCATTATGGGACGTTTGGTTTTATCCCGGTCGCCGCCGCATCCGATTACCGTAATCACCTTTTCGTTCCCTTTGCGGATATCGTGAATAGTGCTTAGTATATTCTGAACCGCATCCGGCGAATGGGCATAATCCACAATCCCGATAATTTTATTTGGCGCTATGATATAATCAAAACGGCCCCTCGCACCTGTCAATTTGCTCAGGCTGGTTAAAATTTTGGTTTTATCCTGATCAAGCAGCATAGCCGCAGCATATACAGCCAGCAGATTATATGCATTAAATGTGCCCACCATTTTAAACCAAACCTCTTCACTGTCAATCTGCATTAACAGCCCCTCAAATTGATTTTCAATGATACGGGCCTTATAATCGGCCATACTTTTAAGGCCGTAAGTTTTCTTATGTGCTTTTGTGTTTTGCAGCATCACATTGCCATTTTTATCGTCGCCATTTGTTAAAGCGAAGGCATTGGCAGGCAAGGCATCAAAAAATGCTTTTTTCGTTTTCAGGTAGCTTTCAAAGGTTTTGTGGTAATCTAAATGGTCGTGCGTAAGATTTGAGAAAATGCCCCCCGAAAACGTCAGGCCACCGATGCGGTGCTGAGCGATGGCGTGGGAGCTTACCTCCATAAAGCAGTAATCGCAGCCGCGGTCCACCATTTCGCTCAAAAGCTTGTTTAACTCAACAGGGTCGGGTGTGGTATGTGTCGCAGTTATTACCTGGCCGTTAACCTGGTTTTCAACCGTTGATAACAGGCCGCATTTATAGCCCAGATCGCGGAATAATTTATAAAGCAAAGTGGCAATAGTGGTTTTACCATTGGTACCGGTTATGCCCACCAGTTTCAACTTAGCCGAAGGGTTGTCGTAAAAATTTGCCGCAACTATACCCAAAGCAACAGAAGAATCTGCCACCATCAGGAAATCAACTTCGCCGGCAACATGGGCCGGCAATGCTTCGCATATCACTGCAACAGCACCGGCCTTAACGGCCTGCTCAATATAATCGTGCCCGTCAGTCAGCGTACCTTTTACGGCAACAAATAACGATCCCGGTATCACCTTTCTTGAATCAAAAACTACGGCAGTAATTTCCACATCAGCACTTCCCTGGAGTTCAGTGAATGCAAGCCCTTCTAATATGTCGCTCAAATACTTCATTGCAATTCAATTGTTATTTTTGATCCTTTTGGTACAATACTTCCGCCTGATACCGACTGACTGGCAACCGCCCCGCTGCCACGCACAATGACCCGATACCCTGCATTGCCTAATAAATACAAAGCGTCACTCAAACCCATACCTTTTACGGCCGGCACTACGCCGCTTTTGTAACTGACATCTTCATACGGGATACCATTGCTGGTATCGATCCCGTCACCCGCAGCATTATTTGATGCGTATAGGGATTTAACGCCCAGTTTATTATATACTTGTTTAAGGGCTTTAGGATTACCTTGCTTTATTTGCGGCATATTGGCATTACCGGCATAATGCACCGTTGTTGCCTGGTTCATTTCCAGGTCGCTGGCATAAACCCTGTCGGCTATCTCCCTGAAAACCGGCCCGGCAACCAATGCCGCCAGGTACGACCCTGCTGTTGGATGGTTGATCACCACAATCATGGAATATTTTGGATGATTGGCCGGAAAATATCCACAAAACGAAGCCTGGTAGGTCTTATTCACACCATACCCTGATGAACCGTTGGCAATTTGTGCGGTCCCGGTTTTACCGGCTACGGTATATAATGAATTTTTGATTACGTTTTTTCCGGTACCTTCTGTCACAACGCCTTCGAGCAGGCTCTTCACTTTACCAAGTGTAGCATCCGAGCATATTTTTTCATTTATAACCCTGGCCTGAAATTGCTCTACAGTATTCCCTAACCTGCGTATTTCCTTTACCAGTATCGGGGCTATCATTTTACCGTTGTTTGCAACACCATTGTATAAGGTGAGCATCTGTAGCGGGGTTATCTTCATTTCATACCCATAGGCCATCTCCGGCAGCGTATAATACTTGTTCCAGCTGCGGCTCTTCGGGTTCTTAACAACCGGGTTTCCCTCGCCGGGAATCTGTAATCCAAGTTTTTCGTTTAAATGATAACTGTAAAGTTTATCGGTAAACTCTTTTGGGTTTTCACTATAATGCGAATAAATGAATTTGGCGGCTGCCACATTTGACGATTCTTCAAACGCCCTTTTCGCTGTCATTTCATAATTTCCTACTTCTGCATCAGTAATGGTAGGCCCTTTCGGAAATTTATATTTACCACCATCGGCATTAACCATGGTATTTGTATCAATTTTATGCTGGTCAAAAGCAGTCATATAAGTTGCCAGTTTGAAGGTTGACCCGGGATCTGCTGCGTCACTAATCGCGTAATTCAACTTCTCCTCGTAATTACCTTCTTTGGTTCTTGTAAAATTGGCTATAGCCCTGATCTCCCCGGTTGCGACTTCCATCAAAACGACGCAGCCATGATCGGCCTGGGTTTTTATCAATTGTTTTTTCAGTGCATCCTGCGCAACATCCTGGTAGTTAACATCAATGGTCGAAATAATATCAGCACCTTCTTTTGGGGCAATTTCTTCTTCTCCGTTATTAACAGGCATCCAGGTTCCGCCGGCTATGCGCTGCATTAAGCGTTTTCCGTTTTCTCCATTTATATAACTGGCGTAAGCACCCTCAAGACCAACCGGCTTAACGTTATCCATTTTATAGCCAATGGTGCGGGCGGCGAGCGACCTGAAAGGCAATACACGTTTGTTTTGCTCTACCACTATTAAACCACCTTTATATTTACCTAAATTATAAATCGGGAACTTGCGGATCTGCTTTAACTCCTGATAGGTAACCTTGCGCCTGATCAATTCATAACGCGCCCCGTCCTTCCGCGCGTCGCGCAGCAGCCTGGAGTACTCTCTTTCAGATTTATCCTTATATAATTGCGAAAGCTTCATAGCTAATGAATCCACTTTTTCATTAAAGGTATCGTCATCAGCTATCCCGGCGGCAAGCATATCCATGTGCAACTCATACTCAGGAACCGAGGTAGCCAGCAGACTCATGTCGTTGGCAAAAATATTCCCGCGGGCAGCTTCCACGGTTTGATACTGCGTTGAGAGACTGGACGACATAGCCCTCCATTTTTTACCCTGTACAAACTGAACCCGGTACAGTTGCACAATAACCGCACCCGCTAAAAGCAGGATCAACCCGAAAGCCAGGTAAACCCTGATCAGTATGTTGGTCCTAATGCTCATCTTTTACCTCCCCTGCTTCAATTTTTTGCGGCGGCTGCAACGACTCTTTAATACCCAGGGTATCGGCCCGCTTAGCCACCTCTGTCAATGTGCTCTTATAAGCAAGGTCGGCTTTGGTCGTTTTGTAGTCCCAGCTAAGCTCTTTTACTTCTTTTCCTATTTTGTCAATGTCGCGGATATTTTTTTCAGCCAGGTGCCTGTTGGCGATGTATATCATCCCCAACAGTGCCAGAAACAACACAAACGGCAGTGCCCTTGTCGCAACCTCCGCGTTAAATAAGCCTTTGGTAAAAAATTGCGTCAAAAAATTATCAGGAAACTCCTTCGCAGGTTTTTCCTCCACAACAAGCTTTTTCTCTTCCTCTTCCTCCTCAATTTGATTACGCAGCCGATTGGTCATTTTTTTACCGCTATTCTTAACTTAGCGCTCCGTGCCCTGTTATTTTTACCTATCTCCTCTTCCGACGCTGTAATTGCACCACGGCTTACCGCATCAAAAGGTTTATTATCGTTACCATATAAATCTTTTTCCACCTCGCCGCTGAACTTGCCCTTGGCGATGAAGTTTTTCACCAGCCGGTCTTCCAATGAATGGTATGACATTACCACAAGCCTGCCGCCGGATACCAGTACTTCCGCCGATTGTACCAAAAAGTCTTTTAAAGCTTCAAGTTCCTGGTTAACTTCGATGCGCAAAGCCTGGAAAACCTGCGCCAGGTATTTATTTTCTTTACCCCGCGGGATACGGTTTTCAATTACATTTTTCAGATCTGCCACTGTCACAATCGGCGCATTCAGACGAGCGGTTACAATGGTATTAGCCAGCGACTTTGCATTCTTGATCTCTCCGTAAATGCCGAAGATCCGGTGCAGCTCAGCCTCCGAATAACTATTAACCACCTCTTTAGCACTTAATGCAGATTGCCGGTTCATCCGCATGTCCAATTCCGCGTCAAAGCGGATAGAGAACCCTCTTTCGGCCTGATCAAACTGATAGGATGAAACACCCAGATCAGCCAATATGCCGTCAACAGGAATGGCATGGTGCAGGCGGCAAAAGTTTTTGAGGTACCTGAAATTCTGATCGATGAAAACAAAGCGTTTATCATCAATGATATTTTGCCGGGCATCGGCATCCTGGTCAAATGCCAGCAGCTTACCGTAGTCGTTTAAATGCTTTAATATTTCGCGTGAATGACCACCGCCGCCAAAAGTGACATCTACATAAGTACCTTCAGGCTTTATATTTAAACCTTCAATACATTCGGCAAGCATAACAGGCGTATGGTAATTACTCATTGCCAGCCCCCTTTCTGTTCCCGCCCATTACCTCTTCGGCAAGGCTTGCAAAATCAGCAGGCTCATTATCAATCATTGCGCGATGAGTTGCAGTGTCCCAAACCTCAATTTTGTTTAGCTGACAGGTTAGCACAACATCGCTTTTAATACCTGCATAATCCAGCAACAACTGGGGTAAATTTATCCTCCCGGTAGCATCAGGTGTAAGCTCAGTTGCACCACGGGTAAAATATCTGATAAATTCTATGCTTTTAGTTTCATATTGGTTAAGTTTGTTTAATTCGTCGAGTTTTTTGTTCCACTCAGTTTTTGTGTAGATGACTAAATACTTTTTAAAGCCGCGATTGATCACAAGGCCCTCACTTTCAGCTTCAGGAAGCTGTTTTTTGAGGCCAGAGGGGATCATCATACGCCCTTTGGTATCCAGTTTACATTCAAACTCGCCGATCAAATATGACATTATGAAACTTTGATGTTATTTGTAGTGTAAAATTAAGTTTCTTCTACCACTTTCTACCACTTTCTACCACGAAAGTTACCAACAAGGTTATTTAACATTTGTTGGCAACATTTTGCTCGAAATTTCTTTTAACCTGTCTTGTGTTGAATTTGAGAATTTTATTATTTATAACTGATTATCAAGTAGTTAATATTTTGATTTGGAAACAATAAAACTTAATAACGACCTTTTGTTTTCCATCGAACCCTATAAAAACAGGGTTCGGCTAATTGTTCATAAAGGCGAAGTGGAAAACGTTTGCCGTATAGTTGATTTAAAAAAGCTTGAGCATTTTATCCAAAACGATGACAAAAGCCTGTTTAACGGACGACTTCAATTGCATAAAAATATAGGAGGTGCTGGTATTGAAGTAAAAGGCAAAATTGCCGGCGTGATAAAGACGGAAGACCTTATAATTTGTATTGAAGAAGCTGAAAAATTAAAATTATTTCCTGTGCTGAACTAATAATTGCGTAAGTTTCGCTTATCAAACAATTTCAGTTTTTGATTTCCAGAATTGCGATTTCAAGAAGGTGTAGTCACCTATTCAACCCATGTCATTTCGACGAGGAACGAGGCGAAAACTTAAACAACAGATAAACGGTAAATTTATTTATGAGGAACTACAATTTTTATGTTTACATCACCACCAACCCTGAAAAAACGTCTTTATATGTTGGGGTAACAAATGATTTAACCCGGCGGTTATACGAACATAAAGAGAACAAGGGCAACGGCAATTCATTTGCAGGAAAATATTATTGCTATAATTTGGTTTACTACGAGCATTTTACCCATATAAATCATGCAATTGAACGGGAAAAGGAAATAAAAAAGTGGCGACGAGAAAAGAAAAACAATCTGATAGCAACAGAAAATCCCGATTGGAAGTTTTTGAATGATGAGGTAAATCAGTAAAGATCCACCAGCCGCCTGTCATTTCGAACGAGGTACGAGGAGAAAACTTGTACACCTTGCAATGCGGACATGCAAAGCGGTTACGTCTGGCGTTTAAGTTTTCTCGCTATGCTCGAAATGACATTTTATTTACGAACTTTTTTCACACCTGTCATTTCGAACGAGGAACGAGGAGAAAACTTGTACACCCGACAATACCGTAGCACAGTTCGGATGCAAGGCGTTTAAGTTCTCTCACTATCGTTCGAGATGACATGGTGTATTGATTTCAAAGCTCTTCAAATAAGTTTTATCAATTAATTCTCCGTACCAAATCCCTGTCTTTTTATTGATATCAAACCAGGGGTTATTATTATACTGCAATACCTGCAGGTTTTGGGCGGGCATAAAGCTCTGGGCCAAAAGGAACAGTTTGTTATGCTGGCTGTTCTCGGCTACATTCATAATGATAAAACAATGACCGGGTGAACCGCCGTGAATAAAAACATCACCGGCTTTAAGATCATTTACATTTTGAACTGGTTTTAGCTCCTTTTGGAGCGACAAGGTGCCTGCATAAGCAAAAATAAGGTTCATATAATGCATAAAAGTGGCATAACCGTAATCCTTTTTTGTTTTTAAAACCCAGCGGTCATTATGATAACGATAACCATCCGCATAATGAATGTAGTCGCAGCGGAAGCCGCTCTCAAAGTGAAAGGCAATCTCGCTGTACCTTTTCTGACTGTAAAGGTATTCGCCCCTTAAACGCATTACCACGTCTGCACATTGCTGCAGGTCTTCGTTACCAACGCTTATATCAACAACTGCTGCGGTAAATATGTCTGTGGCAGCAACAGCACCTTTGTAAGTTTTGGTTTGCGTACCAATTGGTTTTAGCGGCAGGTTTTGAATGTATTCGCCAAAGCTACCTGTAACAGCCTGTACTTGCCTATAACCCGACGGGGCGCTAAAACGCGTGAGCACGGTATCGGTTGAGGTAAAACCGCTGCAAAACAACAGAAATAGTGATGTGATAATGGCCTTCATTTTATTATTGAATTAGCTCCGGCCTGTATTCAAAGTGCATGGTATCATAGTGATACCATTTGCCGCCCCAAATAAAACCGTATTTCTCAAACGTATCCACTATAACTTGTGGTATCCTGTTTTTATATTTAATTACGGCATTTTCATTGGTGCATTTGCAGGCCCACTGCCAGTAGTCGGAATAGGCGGTATTAATATCAATGGTCATCCCGAAGCTGTGCATGCTGTGACGTCTTGTACCCGCTATATTCCGCCAGGTAAATGTACCGCCGATACTGGTGAGGTATTTTCTTAATTCGGGGTGCTCATCCAGTTCCTTGGATATTTTAGTTAGCTTTTTGTCGATGCCGTTGATCTTCGTCACCCTGATCTTCTGGTTAACCAGTTTGGGGCACCAGGTGATTTCGGTTAAGTTTTTTTCAACTTCTTTTTCCGTAGTACCGTACATTTTTAAAAAGAACGGCTCATACCTGATCCTGCCGGGGTCGAAATTTGCCTCAGGCGGTTCTTTCTGTAAACCGCTTGTATATTTTTGGCTGAACATATCTTTCAGATCGGGCTTATCCAGCAGTGATTTGTGCGACTTGTTTTTAATGCCGTCATCCCAAATCATCCTTGTTCCATCTTTGAAGATTATATGGTTATCGGAAAAACCTGCCATGAAATCTTTGTAGGAATTGATTAGTTTTTTTGCGGGTGGGGGGATGGTGTCAGCTCGTTTATTCTGTATTGCCTTTTCAATAATCGCTTTGTTATCATTGCGATAGTTTAAAACCTTAACAAAACAACACAGGAACATTAGGATAAACGTGATTCTCATTTTTCATAGCTCTTGATAAATTCCACGTTTGTTTTTTCAATACTTGTTAACTGATTTGTTACATCACTGTATAATGGTTTATACCAATTCTGCTGTGCAAAGTAATTTTTCATGTCTGCTGTTTTAAAAATATACCCGTGCCTTGCAAAGATTTCATTTCGCATAATTTTTAGTTTTTCTTTAGTAAAACCGTTCAAGTCATTAGAATTAAGTAATCTCTCAGATGATTGAGGGTATAAACCAGAATAATTACTACCCTGAGCGTTGGCAGGTGGTACAAATTGTGTCGGGGCATCAGCATCACCTCCTGGGCTTGCAGAATCGGGCGAATTCTGTTTAGCTTGATTAGCCTGGGATTGCACAGTTAGGTTGTTTATTTGAGTAGAGTAGTCGTCGTGCTGATTTGAGTTTTCAGTAGAATCTAATA
>JBIOHE010000031.1:0-22000 GCA_044448725.1 Sphingobacteriales bacterium
CCCTTTACCGACCCAAAACGTTTAAATAGTGAATGTAATATTGATTATTCAGGCACCCTTACCCATGAACCATCCTCGGATTTTGTATATGAAGTAATTAAACAATTTGGCGGATCAAGTGATTTTTATAGCAAATTTTATATCAATTCAGTTTGCCCGCTTGGTTTCACTTCGATAGCAGGTAGTGGCAAAGAAACTAACTATAACTATTACGACCACAAAGACCTTGAAGCAGTTGTATATAATTTCATTATTGAAAGTATTGAAAAGCAAATTCGGTTTGGATTAAGTCCTGACATCTGTTTCTGCCTTGGTAGTGGTATTAATGCAAAATTTCTTCGCAAACTAAATAACGAAAAAAAATATTTCGGGAAAATATGTGCTTTAGAGCATCCCCGCTATGTGATGCAATATAAAGCCACATCGAAACAATCCTATATTGAAAAATACATATCCGCTTTTAAAGAAGCGATTCAACCAATAACATCCCCCCCCCAATCATATCCAAAGTTTGAAAAATTAGCAAACCTTGCCATTCCTCGTTATACTTGAACCATAAGATTTGTAAATGGAAAATATCAAATCATGGTGGCAATTCGATTCTACGCCCTTTCAGGGCTGAAAAACGGCAACAAATCAACCCCTGATGTCCGGGTTTGCAGCTTTATTTCCCGACCTGACATTCTGCACCCTTAGCGAATGGGTAAAAACAGGGTAATATTTTGTTGCGTTTCCTTTTTCTTCCATATAACTAACCATTCATTAATTTTAACACAGAGATTGCGGAGGAGCCACAAAGAACACGGAAACATGATTTAATATTTTATGTTTCACTTCCAATTGGAAAGGGTTTCATCTTATTTCTCTGTGTTCTTCGCGGCTTCTTTGTACTCTCTCTGTGTTAAAAAATCAACAATTCTTTCTTTATCAACAAGTTATTTTTACAGAAACTTCGGGGCTTTATTTTAGACTACAAACCGATAGGCCCTCACTGGCATGATTAGCTGGTAAATTTCCCGTCAGCACAGGGAGTACTGAGGCTTTTATATAAAAGCGATTTCCTGTTCAACTCACTATTTCACCAAAATAACTATATTGCCATACCAATTATCATTTCATTTTAAACCAAAGTTTATGTCATCTGATCGCAGAAAATTTTTAAAACAATTAGGCAGCACTGTGGTGCTGAGCTCTGCTGCACTTTCAAGCTTTGCAGCAAAAGAAGATCATGAAAGAAGGATTTTACAGGCTGAAAAACGGGTTGGCCCGAATGATAAAATCCGCATAGCTACAATAGGCATGGGGATAATGGGTTTTAACGACACCCGTACCGCCCTCGGCTGCCAGGGCGTTGAAATGGTTGGCTGCTGCGACCTTTATACAGGCCGGTTAGATCATGCCAAAGAGGTTTTTGGCGCAAATATTTTTACCACGAAAAACCATCATGAGATCCTTGACCGCAAGGATGTTGACGCGGTTATTATTGCCACCAGCGATAACTGGCACAGCGCTATTGCCATTGAAGCAATGCATAAAGGCAAGGCTGTTTACAGCGAAAAGCCAATGGTGCATTATATAAGCGAAGGATTAGCTGAAATAAAGGCCCAGCAGGAAACCAAAGCTGTTTTCCAGGTTGGCAGTCAGCGGGTGAGCAGCATTGCTTTTCAAAAAGCAAAGGAATTATTGAAAGAAGGCGCCATTGGTCAAATCAATTCCATCGAAGCTTCATTTAACAGGCAAAGCGCACTTGGCGCCTGGCAATATACCATTCCCCTTGATGCGTCAGTGCAAACGGTTGACTGGAACAGGTACCAGGCCAATGAAAAAATAAAACACGACTACGACAGTAACCGGTTTTTCAGATGGCGCAATTATCGGGAATACGGCACGGGAGTAGCCGGAGACCTTTTTGTACACCTGCTTTCGGGTATTCATTTCATTACCGGATCGAAGGGGCCAGGCAAGATTTTCTCCATAGGCGAGCTTGCCTATTGGAAAGACGGAAGAAATGTACCGGATGTGATGAATGCTGTGATCCAATATCCTGATTGTAAAGAACACCCTGCCTTCGAGGTCGCGTTACGTGTGAATTTTGTAAGCGGCGACGGCGAGCACTCCTCAACAAGGATAACAGGAACCGAAGGAGTAATGGACCTTTCGGATGAAGGTGGTTTTACTATCAGTAAAAATAAAATGCCTGTTGCGCCCGGGATTGGTGGCTGGGATTCATTTGACACCTATACCGTGGCGATGCAAAAAGCCTTGATGGATGATTATAACAAAAAATACTCCGCGGCTGACCAGCAGGCTCCGGTACTTCCGGGTGTTACCTATAAGGTTCCGCAGGGATACGATACTTCCCACGAGCATTTTGCGAATTTTTTAGATGCGATCCGCACAGGGAAGCCGGTTGTTGAAGATGCGGTATTTGGGTTCAGGGCTGCTGCGCCCTGCCTGGCATGCAACGAAAGCTATTTTCAGAATAAAGTGATCCACTGGGACGCGGAGAATATGGTGCTTGTTTAAGATCGGTTGAGTTAGTTGATCGGACTACAATTTTATAAAAGTACTTTTTCCAGCTTCGCTGCTGCTATTATCTTTTATCATCTGCACGATATATGTGCCCGGTAACAGGTTACTGACATCCGTTTGCCACGTTTTTGTATTTGTAGTGCCCGATCTTATAACAGTTCCCGAAAGGTTTATGATTTTAATATTGTAAGATCCTGTCTCCATATTTTGAGTACCCGCCAGGCTGCTGCCGGAAACATCCCCCGAAACCATTTCAAAATTAACGACGGTCCTGGCCGGGTTTGGATAAATATTAATACTGGCATGGGCAATACCGGTAGTTGAATACAACAATTCAACCACGGCTGAATAGCTGACACATCCATTCAAATCCCTGATCTTTAACCGGTATTGATCTGTAGCATTGGAAGGACTTTTATCCAGATAGCTGTAAGCGCCAAGGCTGGAAGATAGCAAACTGTCTATAGTATCATAAGTTTGCCCGCCATCATTACTTCTTTCAACTGTAAAATTAGTGTAGCCTTGTTCATTTTCAGTTTTCCATGAAATCTGGACTCCGCCGGCTGCCTTTACTGCCGTAAAAGCTAATAAATGGAACGTAAGTGCCGGATTTTGCCGGATAACCAGCGAAAACCGTTTGGAGCCGAAACTATTGGTGTCGGCTTTCGAAATATTAAAAGAATATGCGGGATTTTGGCGCAGGTCAAGTGAGTCTTTTTCGTAAGCATCCATTAACCAAACATCATATAGCGCAGGTATGCCTTCATCTTCAGTTGTGTTTAACCTATAGGCGCCGCTTGTTTTGGCAGTTGCATATAACCTTATTGTTTCGCTTTGTGCCGGCAAAGGAAGCCGGTTAATAGCCAGTTTAACACCATCGCCCGAAATGCTGGCTAAACTTATTGCGCCATAGCCCTGAAAGTATTTCGCATCCTGGTTTATCACATAGCTGGTACTGGCGCCGGCTTCAAAACCTATGTAGGTATCATCGGTGGTAAGGGAATCCTTATACAGCTGTAAACGCAAATGGGGTACGGTATCGGCTATATGACTACCCGCGTGCAAGAAGCAGATCCCCGGCATATTAGCTAAATAAAGGTTTGTCTTTTTAGCAGAAAAAGGCTGGCGCTTTATGTGATCATACCCTGCTGCCAAAGGTGCCGCCGAAATTTTACTTCCGGCAACTGTTAAACCGATATACAGAAGAAGCAAATATTTCTTCACAATAAGGCCCTTTTGAAAGATTTAATATCATTTACTAAATGAGCAACCTGGTTTATTTATCTCACCAATAACTTAACTGAAATAATATTGTGCAATTACAGTGCTAAGGGATGTTGATATCTTAATAATTCACACCTCAAGGTGACAAAACACCAAAAAGTCATTGTTTTTATCCCGGCAGATAATATTTTAATTAATAACGCCATCAATTTTCATATTAATTAATATGAAAATTGAGCTAAAGAAAAGTTTTCCACATTATTTTATGATTAACGCCCCGGATTGGGGAACTTCGCTAACTGCCATATAAAAAATGTTTATCCGGTAAAAAAATCATCCTTGTAACCGGTTATCAGAAAAAGCGAAATACCGGATACGCTGTTAAATGCGGCTTAAAGTTTTACAAACGTGTTTCTGCCTACCAATTTTTTATTGGCATTATTTATAACCTGGATAATATAAGTACCCGGCATCAGGTTATTTACGCTGCCCTCCCAGTTTGTTGAAGATGATGTTGCAGTTTTCATTACAGTCCCCGAGCTGTTTATTATTTTTATATCATAAGACGATGTGACGCCCGGCGATGTTGAAACCAAACCAGGTGTGGTAGCTATGTTTTGCAAAGGCGGTAAATTGGTTGATGAACCATTATTTCCGTTTTGCTTTATCTCCAGATTAATAATATCTGTTGAGGGATTAGGGTAAACGTTAATTCTGCTGGTAACAATATTGTCACCATTGCCGTAAATAAGCGTTACCACTTTTGAATAGCTGATGGCGCCGTTCAGGTCTTCGAGCTTCAGGCGATACTGATCTGAGGCCATTGCCGGATTTTTATCAAGTAAACTGTAGGTTCCCTGGGTGTTTGATATAAATCCTCCCACAACATTAAAAGTTGCCCCGCCGTCAGTACTCCTTTCAACAGTAAAGTTGGTGTAGTTTTGCTCATTCTCAGTTTGCCAGACAATTTGAGCCCCGTTTGAAACCTTTGAGCCGGCAAAGTTCAATAAATGCAATGCCAGGGCCGGGTTCTGACGGATAAACAGATAAAAACGTTTCGGGCCATAACTTGACGCGTCACTTTTAACCACATTAAAACTATAGGTTGGATTGTTCCTGATATCAAGCGAATCTTTTTTATAGGTATCCATCAACCAGATTTCAAATAATTGCGGCACATCTTTTATTGCCGACATGTTCAGTGTGTAAATGCCATTAGCATTTGCATTTACTTTTAATGGAATAATTTGGCTTTGCTTGGGTAATGGAAGGGTATTAATAGCCAGGCTTACGCTGTCTGACGAAAAACTGCCTAAGCTTACCGGCCCGTTACCGGTTTTATACGGTGCGTCTTCGCCGGGAACATATTGCGGTTTAGCATTATTGTTAAAATTGATGACAATTCCATCGGTATTAAGCGAATCTTTGACTAATAGTAACCGCATATACCGGCTAACTGCGGCAACCGGCGGAGGCCCTAAAAACAGGTTACCCGCGCCTGCGGTAACTTGTGTATTTACTTTTGCGGCTTCGTTAAAAGTCAGCGAGGCTGCAGATCCTGCTATCACAAAAAAACCTTGCCCGCTCGGTATAACGTTGGCGTTGGTATTTGCAATAGTTCCGGCGCCGCCTGTGCCCGCCATGTAAACATTGTAGTTTTTACTTTTTGAATCAAGAACATATATAAACGGACCAACCCCTGGTGCATATATCCCGCTTGCCGATAATGTGGTGCTATAGGTGTCCCAGTCGATGGAGCTCGGATATGGATTGCCCAGCAGGTTAAACCCTTCTATTGAAGGGGTCCCCGATGTTGTTGTATATCCCAAAGTTGTTGAGGCGGGGGTGTACCAATCCTTTACAGCTATTGCGCCCTGGTTTAAGGGGCCGGTTTCTGTTAAGGTAGTGGTTGTGGGTACATAAGTAGTAACAGTTTCTGTTGCGAAAGTTTGACCTGTGGCATTCCTGTCCCCTCTGAAAAAGAACAAAAACCCATTACCCACCGGAATATTAAAACCGCTGCCGTCCACGTTAATCGAATAGCTTGGCGAAGCGCTTATGTTGCTTATCCCTCTGAAATTGCCGCTGGTAAACGAAGCGCCTGATGGCACCAGGTTTTCACGGAACAGATATAGGGTTGGGTTTACGCCGCCGTCAAAGCCGCCGCCTGTACCTGTTGTGCCGGTAAGGAAACAGGAATTTTTAAGATAATTAATACTGTAATCACCACTGCCTGCATTAACCGCCGATGAAAGTAAACGGTAGCCCCTGTATTGTGAAGCGCCGCCGGTTATTAACCTTTGTACATTAACGTTGCCTGTTATACTACAGCCGGTTGGTATTGCCGCAACTGTTGCCGAGCCCGTAACATCAGAATTTAATGTCAGCAACCCGCCCGCAGCCAAAACAGCGCTGCTGCCGCTCATCGTTAATACGCCGGAAGAAGCTTCATACATATTTCCGCTTTGAATGGTTGTGGTCCCTGTGCCGCTGAATGTGGTATTATAAAAGGTAGTACCCGTGCCGTTACCGGCATAAATATTTTGAGTAGTCCCGTTAAAAATTACAGCAGGCGAACTGAGGTTTATATAGTCGGTGGCGTCATTTAAAGTGAGGGAATTGGTAAAATCACGCGATATGTTTATGTTATTGGCAGCAGTTCCATTAGGCGCTTTTATGCCGGTTCCGGAAAATTTTATGCTATAATAACTTGGCCCTGTAGTTAAACCTGTAATGGACGCGTCAGTATAAACTGTTTGCCCGGCACCAGAATATTCAACAGTGGCGCCGGTATTATTAAAAGTGACCACATTGGTGCCAGTGGCAGACAAACCGGATAATGCCGCCGAATTTGCCAGCTGCAAAGTAGCGGTGGTTGCCGGTGTAACAGTAAAGCTTGACGTGCTGCCCGCAGCATTTGAAGTTTGTATTATCCCGGTAACAGCAGCGGTGCCGCCTGTTATGCTGCAGGTTGCATTAAATGCTTTAGTGCCCGGTTTGGTGGATGTTAATACAATATTACCGCTGATATTAAAATTATTTACTGATGAAGTTAGTTTTTCGGTATAGCTGGCAGCAAGCGTTGTATTCGCAATTACATTTAATGACCCTGCATTTACAATGCCCGCACCTGAAATACTTGCGGTTAATGTTCCCGCATTTGCATCACTCTGGTAGGTGATCCCGCCGCCTACATTTAGCGTGTGGCCTGTGTTTACCACAAAGCCGCCTGCCTGCGCGCTGGCGCTGGTGCCGGCGGTTATTTTGGTGCTGCTGCTGCCGATAACCACTGCCGCCACGCTATTGGTAGCCGCGCCTGACGGGCCTATATTCGGAAGGTTCAAAAAGGTTTGGTTTACCCCTATATCCGCCGTAGTAATTGATGTTGGCACCACCCCGGTCGACCAGTTGCTCGCCGTATTCCAGTCCGAGCTGGTTACACCGATCCAGTCGGCAAATGAACAACTGCCGGTGGTTATATTAACCGTAGTGGTGGCGGTACCTGTTGTATTGCTGCAGCTGATAGTATAAACTGTTGATGAAGTAACAGTAGTTGGCGTGCCGGTAATGGCCCCGGTAACAGTATTGAAAGCTAATCCGGTCGGAAGTGCCGGGCTTATGCTGAAATTCCCGGTAACTGTGTATTTGTAAACCCTTGTATTCCCGTTATTGGTCTCATATATATTTCCGTAACTATCGGTAATAAGCCCATAAGGCGTACTAAGGTTTGATGTGAAACTGGTAAGCAGTGTCCCTGTCGAATTATACACTTCTATTTTGCTGTTTCCTGAATCTGCTACATATACATTTCCGGCGGCGTCTATTGATAATCCATATGCAGTATTAAAACCTGTTGCAAATGTAGTTACATAAGTGCCGCTTGAATTGAACTCTACAATATTGTTATTGGTACGGTCCAGCACATAAATGTTACCAGAAGCATCTACAGCTATCCCGGTTGGATATGCGGTATGAGTAGCCGGCAAAGTCATCAGAAGGGCGCCACCAGTACTATATTTGTAAATCCCGTTTCCAAAACCGTCAGTGATATACAGATTATTAGAAGCATCAATTGCAATACCCCGCAGAGAAGTATAGCCGGTAATTATGTTTGACTGTACGCCGGCAGTGGTAATTTTAACAACATCATTAGTTCCCCTGTCAATTACATAAGCGTTGCCCGATGAATCGAAAACAATACCTACCGGAGTTGTAAGGCCTGTGGCGTAAACAGCCGAATACACACCGGCTGATGTATATTTAACGATATTGCCGCTACCTGAATTGGTAACATAAATATTGCCGGAAGCATCCGTACCAATTCCATAAGGGCTGTTTAATGTGGCGCCGGTAATTTGTGTGCCTGCTGAATAACTCATAGCAGAAACAGCTCCTCCTGTGTTCACCGGCAACAATGCTGTAATAGCAGTGCCATCACAATATACATCGGTTGATGGCGTATAGCTGATAGCAGGGGCCGGCAATATACAGGAAAGTGTGACAGTAGTAGTGCCCGGCACACCATAGCTATAAGCGGTTACGGTATAAGTTGTCGGCCCAAAAATAGTTGTGGGCGTACCTGTGAACACACCGGTGGTATTGCTAAAGCTTAAACCCGCAGGTAAAGTTCCCGTAAGGTAATAGCCTCCGATAGTTGAATATTTAATTAGAGTGCCATTTGTGGCATCGGTTACGTAAACATTGTCTGATGCATCAGTAGCAATTCCTTCGGGATTAGTCAAGCCGCTAATACTGGTGATTAAGGTACCGGATGCATTGTATTCCGAAACCAGCCCTGTACCCGAGTCGCCAACATACAGGTTACCCGAACCATCAATAGCTAATCCATACGGGGTGTTTAAGCCTGTAACAACAGTTGAAATGAGAGTTCCGGCAGCGTTATATTTATATACGGCGCGGTTTCCTCTGCCCACAACATAAAAATTACCCGAAGGATCAGTAACTATTCCTTCCGGGTTACCGCCTGTTATAGCAATTGTATTGGATGAAACGCCCGCCGTAGTAAATTCGTAAACATTACCGTTGCCGGTTTCTGATACAAAAAGATTATTTGAGGCATCAATAGCAATTGCAAAGCCGCTGATAAAGCCGGTACCGCCCCTTGGGTTTAAGGTTGCAACGTATGCACCTGTGGACGAAAATTTATAAACAACACCAGTACCACCACTGACATTCAAAACATAAGCATTGCCTGAAGAATCGAAAACTATTCTTAAAGGATGGGTCATATAACCCGTTACACCGAAAGTGCCCAGGTAGGTGCCGGATGAACTGTATTCCCGGATCACGCCATTATTGGCGTCAGCAACATAAATATTGCCTGACGGGCCAACTGTAACACCGTAGGGAGCGTTTAATGTACTGGAAAATGTTGTTCCGGTTCCAAAACCTGGTGCGCCAATAATGCCGGCCGTTACTATGGGCGATAGTGCTGTTATAGCCGTATTTATGCTGTAAACATTTGTTGAAGGCGAATAATGGAAGGCGGGCGTAACAATCGTACACGACAAGGTAACTGTTGTGCTGCCGCTGCCATAAGCATTATAAGCCTTAATGGTATAGGTTGTTGAAGAGAAAGCCACAGTTGGCGTACCTGAAATAGTGCCGGTTGAAGAATTAAAACTTAACCCGGCAGGTAATGTGCCGCTGATGGTATATCCGCCCGTAAGCGGGTATTTTACTACCGAAGGTGTTCCCTGGTTTACCACATACAAATTACCGCTGCTGTCCACAGCCAGCCCGTAAGGCGTGTTGAGGCCGGTGATAGTGGCGATAAGTGTGCCGCTTGAATTGTAAACTTTTACCTGGTTATTTACGGTATCCGAAACATAAACATTACCCGATCCGTCAACTGCAATTGCATAAGGTCCGTTGCCGCCCCCGGTGCCGAACCCGGCAGCAAATGTTGAAACATAAGCGCCGCTTGAATTATATTTAATTACATTTCCGTTGGTGCGGTCAACCACATAAATATTGCCTGAACCATCAATTGCCGCACCGGTAGGGTACGCCGTATTTGTGTTGTTCAGGGTTAGTAAAAGCGTACCCGAAGTAGAATACTGATATACCGCATTTCCACCTCCGCTCACAACATAAAGATTGTTTGAAGCATCAATAGCTATACCTCGTAAAGAAGTAAAACCGGTGATCAGGGTGGTTTTTACCCCCAGCGCTGATATTTTATATACGTCATTGGTACCCCTGTCTGCTACGTAAGCATTTCCCGCCGAATCGAAAACAATGCCTACCGGCGTATTAAAGCCGCTGCTGAAAGTACCCACGTAGGTTCCTGCTGCTGTGTAATAGCTGATGGTCGCGTTGCCTGAGTTGGTCACATAGATATCGCCATTTACAGGGTTAATCCCAATACCGTAAGGCGTACTTAAAGTTGCGCCGGTGAGCGCGGTACCTGTGCCAAACCCAAAGGATGCTACAGCCCCGCCTGTGGTGGTAGGGGATAACGTCGTCATTGCCACCCCTGCAATCAAGGCCGTTGTAGATGGCGTATAACTGATAGCAGGCGGCGCCTCACAGGTATAAGTATTGGCCGTATAAGCAGGCGTAACTGTGCCTAATGCAGTGGTGTAACTGCTTGGGTTAAATGTAAATATTTGCGGGACAGCACCGCCGGTTACACTGTAATTCAACACCAAAAAATAGTAGCTAGTCGTAGTGCTTACAGTAGCGGCCGGGCTTAAATTAAAAGTAAAAGTTGTGCCTGCAAATGTACTCCCTACAGTAGGAACTGCCGTTGCAGAAGCCGAACTATACGTGCTGGTTGGACAGGTAACCAGGGTTGGCGGATTAGTAAAATAGCTGAAAGCTGTTGTAGTTGAAGGCGAAACCGTAAATATCAGCTGCGACAAAGTGGTGGTAGAGGTGTTCGTCACAAACGATACACCTGCTACCGCAATATTTGTTTGTCCTTGTATAAGCGTTGTGCCTGTTAAGCTGGCGCCGGTCAGGTCAGCGGCTGTAACTACCGGCGAAGCAGCAAACGTATAACTCGGGCCGTTAATAGTGGCTCCGTTTGCAAGCGGCGTAGTGGTACCGGTTGTAGCCGTATACGTATATCCGCTGCGATATATTCGAAAAGTGTTTGCGGTGTTGCCGAGCGTATTACTTAAAACTACAAAATAATAGGTAGTGGTGCCGGTATTTGCCACAGCTATACTTGTGTTGAAAGTAATAGTAGTGGTGGCATTAGCTGCGGTAGTGGCAAGCAAAGCTGTAGTACCGGTTGAAAAATTATTGGTAGTACAACTGTATAAATAAGCAGTAGTATAATAAGCATTATCGCTGGTAGCAGTCCCGCTTTGCGAAAATGTCAGGGTGTTAATCGTTCCCGAACCTGCAGTCCCGCTTGGGGCAAGTTGAAATCCAAGTACTGAATAATTGGCTGACCCCCAGGGTACCGGAGTAGCCGATAAACCATTGTTGCCCGCCGTAGTAGTCAGACTTGAATAGGTAAGTACAAAAGCAGCGTTAGATTTAGCTATACCGAAAAAAAGAAAACAGCCTACCAGGGTGAGACTTAATAAATGCTTTTTAAATACAACCGGGATTAATGTATTTTTTTTGCTGACCGCTGGGATATACGCCACATCAATGTCCCGCGCACCTGAAACAGCTGATCCGCTTTTTGAAAAAACAGGAGAGTGCAAAACATTTAATGTCTTTTCGGCAAAAGTCGATAAAAGATTAAGTAAAAAAGATTTCACAATAAAATACAGTTATTTAACTCAATAATAGTTTTAATACAAAGCAATATCCGCTCATTGGATATTGTCCTCCTATCAAAATCAATAATTTATCAAATCGCCTTTAAAGTTGCAATAATTGTGCTAAAGGGCAAGTTAAATTGTGAAAAAATAATGGATAAAACAAAAGCGATGTGGATAACTTTCTATTTTCTCCCGGAATGTGTTAAACATTAACCTGTAATTATACTGTATTGCATTAAAATTAACTTTAGGTGCTTTTTAAAAAAAACCTGCAAAAATATTTTCCTGAGTTTAATATTAAAATTCCCCAAAACCGGGAAATTATCAACAATTAATTTGCAAACAATGCAAATATTTCCTCAAAAGGAAAAATGGCAGGGAACCCGGATTTTTATCATTTTTTAGTCGAAAAAATTCAAACAAAAACAAATTTTATAATGCGGTTTAAAATCCTGAAAATTGTTTTATCAGAATACCCATTCGCAAAACAAGTGTCCTGCATTAAATATGACTAAACTTTACACGGCAACAGTTGTCTCTTTTTTATTGCTGTGTTTGGCCGGCGAAACATTTGGGCAACAGGCCCTGGTCACAGATGCCAAAAAACAAAAGCTTACAAATTTTTCTAATCTTCAGAACAGTTTGTTTTTATCCGGGCGCCAAAAGGCGCTGTCCCTTGCAAAGGCCCTTGGCTGGCCCATCATCCGGAAAACAAAAAATGGAGGCCTGCTTTCTTTGCAGGGAGTGAATAGCCTCGGCTTTCCGATATACCTTATTACTGATAACAACACCACTGCGGCTGCCACTACGCAAACCAACTGGGTACAGCCCGGAGGCTCGCCGGGCTTAAACCTTTCAGGGGCAGGCGCTTTTTTGAATGATAAATTAGCCATCTGGGACGGCGGAGCGGTATATAAATATCACCAGGAGTTTGCCGGAAAAACCATAACTATTGAAGATACGGCCAGTATAATTGACCATGCAACCCATGTTTCGGGCACCTTGCTTGCGAAAGGGGTTTATCCGCCGGCGCAAGGCATGGCATTCAACGCTGCTACATTACACTCCTATTATTTTGACAATGACGTTGCAAAAATGAGCGCGGCTGCCCCCGCCTTATTGCTTTCCAATCATTCGTACGGTGACGAGGCCGGCTGGAATTTTAACGATGCTGCCAACAGGTGGGAATGGTACGGGCTGCCCGGAGATTCAGTTGATTACACCTTTGGATTTTATGGACAAAGGACGCAACAATGGGACCAGATCGCCTTTGACGCACCTTTTTATTTAATTGTTGAATCGGCAGGTAACGCCCATGCTTATCCGGGGCCGGCGGTTGGGAGCGATTATTACGGTTACCAAAGCATCGCAAATCAAACAATTGTTGACAAAGGGCCAAGGCCCGCCGGTATCAGCAGCAACGCTGGTTATGAGTCGGTCAGCTCGACAGGAAATGCAAAAAATATATTGACAGTCGGCGCGGTAAACCCTTTGCCTTTCGGACCTGCCAGTAGCCAGGACATCTCTGTTACTTCTTTCAGCAGCTGGGGCCCCACCAATGATGGCCGTATTAAACCTGATATTGTTGCCGATGGCGTGGATGTGCTTTCATGCGGAAGCAGCGGCCCGGCTTCGTATATTACATTGTCCGGAACTTCGATGTCGGCGCCAAATGTTACCGGGTCGTTGTACCTGCTACAGGAATATTACGCCCAAAAAAACGGCGGGAATTTTATGCGGGCCGCTACGCTTAAAGGGCTGGCTTGTCACACTGCCGTTGATGCGGGCAATACCGGGCCGGATTATATTTATGGATGGGGCCTGCTGAATATGAAAAATGCCGCACTGGCCATCACAGAAAACGGCACAAAAAGCCTGCTGAAAGAAAGTATTTTGCAACAGGGGCAGCAGCAAACTTATACTGTAACCGCATCGGGCGACGGCTCCTTAGCAGCAACAATTTCATGGACCGACCCTGCGGGAACGCCAACACCCGACGGAACAGTTAACAGCCGCACGCCAAAACTGGTAAACGACCTCGACGTCAGGGTGAGTGACGGCATAACAACCTTTTATCCCTGGATACTGAACCCTTCAAATCCATCTGCCCCTGCAAAAACAGGGGATAATGTACTTGATAATATCGAGCAGGTTTATCTGCCAAATGCGGTTCCGGGGAAGGCTTATACCATAACGGTATCACATAAGGGGACTTTACAGGGAGGTTCACAGGATTATTCGCTTATTGTTACCGGCATCGGGGGCAGCGCCTATTGTACATCGGGGCCGTTATCGAATGCTGATTCGAGGGTAAACAACCTTACCATCTCCAACCTTAATTATACGCAGCCGCCCGGATGCACAAGCTACACCGATCTTACCAATTTAACCGTTCAGCTGGAGCAGGGGAAAACTTATCCTTTAAGCATAACCCCGGGTACCTGCGGCGCCAATTTCAATAAAGCGGCCAAAATTTATATCGACTGGAACGGCGACGGCATTTTCAGCGCCGATGAACTTGTGGCAACTACCGGCATTTTCAACGCGACAGGCACTTACACCACCAACATAACGGTTCCCGTTTCAGTTATACCCGGTAATTATAGTTTGATGCGCGTAGTGTTAACAGAAACAAGCGACACCTCGTTGATAAAACCCTGCGGCGCTTACGCCAAAGGCGAAACACAGGATTACAGGGTTCAATTTTTACAGGCAGGTACCGATGCAGGGATCACGGCGATAGTTAGTCCTGCTTTGTCGGGTACATGCCCATCAGCCACGCAGGTTACCGTAAGCGTGAAGAATTTCGGCAGCAAGGCTATCAGCAATATCCCGGTAACGGTTACTATAACAGCCCCCGGTAATGCCGTTACCACCCTGAACCAAACATATTCAGCCACCCTTCAACCACTCGAACAGGAAAAATTTACGCTGAACAGCACTTTTAATGCGATTGCCGGAACGGGCTATAACGTTACTGCAAGTACCAATCTGCCAAACGACCCGATCAGCGCCAATAACGAGGTATCGGAAATAATTACTGTCAGTTCGCCGGCATCCGCGGCAGGCCTTGCAGCCTGGTATTGTGTAAACAGCAAACAATATCAGCTTTCGGGCGCCGGGGACGGTGAAGTACTCTGGTATCAGAACAGTAATGATACTATACCGTTTGCCAGTGGCCCCACAGTAAATGTGCCGCAGCCGCCGGTTAATAATACATGGTACGCAGGTCTTAATGATTTTAAAAGCAGTATTGGCCCGGCTACAAAATATGTGTTTGCAGGTGGCGGGTACAACCAGTTTACACCATACATAAGTGTAAATACGCAAATACCCGTAATAATTGAAAGCGCCCGTTTGTATATCGGCAATCCGGGTAAAATAACGTTTAATGTTGCCAATTTAAACGGGGAAATTGTTTCGTCCGCCACAATAAATGCTGTTGCTACCCGCGCAAACCCGCAGCCGGGCGCACAGGCCGATGACCCCAGTGACAAGGGTGCCGTTTACTACCTCAATTTAATATTGCCGTCGGCAGGGGCCTACACCATTACGGCAGTATATGACAGTACGGCCACCATTTACCGCAGCAACGCCGGGGTGAGCGGCTACCCGTTTAAAACCGGGAACATTTTCAGCATTACCGGTAATAACGCTGTTTCAGCAACCGATACTGCATATTATAAAGGGTTTTACTATTATTTTTACGATATTAAACTAAAAAGTGCAGGGTGCCCATCTCCCGCAAGGCAACCTGTTACACTAACAAAACTGTTAATTACCCAAAATGGCGGCAGTCTGACTTCAAGCCCTTCAACGGGATACCAATGGTATCTTGACGACAAGCCAATTCCGGGGGCCACGTCGCAAAGCTATACACCCGTGCAAAGCGGAAATTATACAGTCGGCACCACCTTGAATACAGGTTGCGAAATACGGTCGGATAATTTTGTATTCGTATTAATTTCGGCCAGCCAGGGTAATAAGGGCGATATTGGCCTGGTAGTTTATCCGGTACCGGCAAACAGCCTCCTGAATATCATTTTTGCCGCCGCCGGAAGCGGGAACCTGACATTGGGTGTTATTAATGCCGCCGGACAGGTTGTTTATAACAGTGAACAACAAATAACCGAAGGGAATGTCAGCACATCTATTGACATATCAAACCTGCCCCCCGGTGTTTATGTCCTGAAATTACTGTTAGCAAAAAAAGTTTATTACAGTAAAATCGTTATAGTGAGGTAGAGAGAAAGCAAAAAGCCGAAAGCTAAAAGCGGAAAGCCAGTCGTTTTCTAAGCTTTTCTGCTTTGAGCTTTCTGCTTTGAGCTTTTAGCTAAAAAGTGTATTTCAGCCCTAAACCCGGCGCTATATCAACAAACGGCCCGGTTGCCAGTTCTAACCTTGGATTCAGATCAAGGCTGACAGCGATGGGCGCTTTAGGGATGCGGTATTCAAGTCCGATGACGCCATCTACACCAAGTAAAATACGGCTTTGAGCATAAGTTTGATTACCGCCGTCAAATGTCTGATAGGTCCCGCTGCCTTCGGCTCCGATGTGGGCCCCTGCGCCATAATAGAACTTCAGCTCCGGCACGCCAAAAGCTTCCTGGTGTATTTCATATAAACCTGTTATCACCACGCCGTTGTTCCGAAAACCCAGGATGCCTTCGAGGGCTATGCCGTTGACCGGAAAGTATTTAACGGATAGGCCGTTTTCATAGCCGCCAAACTTTAAGCCAAGGGCGGTTTTGTAATCCTGGGCCATTGATTGCCTGCTGATGAGTAAAAAAGCAACTAAAATGGAAGAACAGAAGATTAATTTTTTCATAGATATATTTTTAGTAAAACGGCAAAAGTGTTGTTTTATGTCTTTTTGCGCAACAAATAATAGTTTTAAGTCATGAAAAACGTTGATTTTCAGGAATAAAAAAAAACGATAATTTAGTAGAATTATTTAATCAGTAAAATGGGCTTCACATTCATATCAACATCTAAACGCAGATTGGAATTGCCAAACTCGTTTCAAAAGCTTTTCACAGCGCTGCTGTTGCTTATTATACCTGCTTCGGTTTTTGTTCAGCAGGGATATGCCCAGGGACAGCCCGCCCAAAACACCGGGGCCAGATACCGCAGGGGAATGGTTGTTTGCGCAACGCCAAATGCAGCGCAGGTGGGGCTTGATATATTAAAGAAAGGCGGTAACGCCATAGATGCTGCCGTTGCTGTTCAGTTTGCGCTGGAAGTAACCCATCCCGAAGCCGGTAACATTGGCGGCGGTGGCTTAATGGTTTACCGTTCGGCAGGCGGAGAAACAAGTACCCTTGATTTCCGTGAAAAAGCACCTGCCTCGGCAAGTGAGCACATGTACCTTGACAGCGCCGGAAATGTAATACCTGATATGAGTTTATATACGCACCAGGCCTCGGGTGTACCCGGATCTGTTGATGGCATGGTTGAAGCGCACCGTAAATTCGGCAGGCTAAAATGGGCCGACCTTGTGCAACCTGCCATTGACCTGGCGCATAATGGTTTTACAATCAGCCGGCGGCTCGCTTCGGCGCTTAACTACGATAGTAAACAATTCAAAAAGTTAAATCCGGGAAAGAATTATTTACAGAAAGACGGCTTATGGAATGAAGGCGACCTGCTCGTTCAGGAAGACCTGGCCAAAACGCTGACACTGATCCGGGATAAGGGAAGGGATGGGTTTTATGCCGGCGTTGTTGCCGGCCAACTGGTAGCAGAAATGAAAAACGGGAACGGCATTATGACAAAAAGCGATTTGGAAAACTATCACTCCGTTTGGCGTAAACCCCTTATTGGCGACTATAAAGCCTATAAGATCATTACCATGCCGCCGCCCTCAAGCGGAGGGGTTGCCCTGCTGCAATTACTAAAATCGGTTGAGGCATATCCTTTACACCGGTGGGGGCACAATCAGGACTCGACCATTCAATTAATTGTTGAAGCCGAACGCAGGGTATATGCCGACCGTTCAAAATACCTTGGCGATCCTGATTTCTATAAAGTACCTGTGGATAGCCTGCTAAACCCGGCTTACATCAAATTGCGGATGAGCAATTTTAACTGGAACGCGGCAACACCAAGCAGCAGCATACAGCCCGGAGCATTTGCCGGACACGAAAGCGATCAAACCACCCACTATTCCATTGTTGACGGTGATGGTAATGCCGTGTCCATCACAACTACCCTGAATGACTCCTTTGGCTCAAAAATATTTGTTAAAGGGGCAGGTTTCCTGCTGAATAATGAGATGGACGATTTTAGCTCAAAGCCGGGCGTGCCAAATATGTTTGGCCTGGTTGGCGGTAAAGCAAACAGCATCCAGCCCAACAAGCGCATGTTATCATCCATGACGCCGACAATTATTGAAAAAGATGGCAAATTGTTTATGGTGGTAGGCACGCCGGGGGGCTCAACTATTATCACTTCGGTTTTTCAAACAATATTAAATGTCATTGAATTTGATCAGGACATGCAGCAGGCTGTTGACGCAAAACGTTTTCATCACCAGTGGCTGCCCGACGTGGTGGACGTTGAAAAAAATGCGCTTACAAGTTCAACCAGGGCCATCCTGCAGCAAAAAGGCTATAAAATAATGGATCGCGGTCCCAGCGGACGGGTTGATGCAATACTGGTAAGCCCGGGAGGCTACTACGAAGGCGGCGCCGACCCGCGCGGCGACGATACGAAGTTGGGATGGTAAGTTTAGTTTGCAGTTGCCTGTTAGCAGTTTGCAATTGAAACTTAAACTGCAAACTGCTAACAGAAAACTGCAAACTTTCTATTATGTTTGTTTTTATGCAAGGGAGTGTAAAACACCAGGAGACTATTGACTATTTTTTGAAAATAGTTTGGCAAACCGTAGCTAACAGGTATAACCAGTTGGTTACTGAGTTTGGCATAACACAATCAATAGGTTATTTGCTTATCAATATTGACGAAAAGGAAGGTACTACGGTTTCGCAGGCTGCGGCATTGCTGGGGCTTAAGTCAACCAGTCTTTCACGGATGCTGCGCCAGCTGGAAAAATCAGGATTGATTTACCGGGAATCAAATGAAGGCGACAAGCGCTCGGTAAAAATTTATTTAACAGAAACCGGTAAAGAAAAACGGCGCCTGGCCCGGGCATTGGTAAAGCAGTTTAATAATTACCTGAACGCCCATATCAGCGGAAATGACAAGGAATACCTGATAAAAATGCTCAAAAAAATAAATCAGCTCACCATCAGTTTTAAGCCGGACACTTTGTGAGTTATTGGTCATTTGCTGCGCGTCATTGGGTCATTCGGTCATTAGTCATTGGTCATTTGCTGTGCGTCATTGGTTTATGAAGATTTCTTTTGAAATTACACCTAATGACTAATGACCAATGACCAACACACGTTTATTAAAAAAAATACGTTATCTGTTCATAAAATCAGTCCTTTTCAGGCTTGGGGTTCAGCTGATTGGGCTTAATAATTGTTAAAAAATGTTAAGCTGCTGTTTTTGAATTATAAAAGAATAAATTTGCCCTTTGAATAGAAGGCATAAAAAAACGAATTAGAGATCAGATGAACAGGATACTGTTAATTTTATTGCTTTTTACTGCTTGTTTAAGTGCCTGTACAAAAACACCGGATGTGGCGGCTCAAATAAAAGCGCAGCAGGCTATTGACGACAAAATAATAAACGCTTATTTGAAAAGTAAAAATATTACTGCCAGTGTAGTTGACTCGGCAGGGTTTTCTACCAGCGTTTATTATACAATTGACAGCCTGGGGACCGGCAATGCGCTATATACAAGTTCAACTTCGGTTACGGTTGGTTATACAGGCTGGCCTTTAACAAATGGTGCGCTGGGGAAAGCGTTTGCAGCAACGGATAACTTTCATCCCTCGTATGTTTTGGGATCTGTAATAAGGGGATGGCAGCTGGGGATAGAGTCCGCCAAAAGTCAAAATGGCGGTGCAATTCAAAATGGCGGTGCAATAACGCTGTACATACCATCGAGATATGCGTATGGCCCTTATCCGCAGCCCTATATGGGTTTACCCGCAAATGCAGTGCTGGTTTTTCATATCATAATTTACAACGTAACTAATTAAAAGGTACTATAACAAAAAAACATCAGAATTTAGCAAAACGAATATTACATACAAATGAAACCAACCATTATACTCACCTTTTTTTTAATCGCTGTTTTGGGCCTGGCATCATGCCGGAAAGATAAAACCCAGCTTACAATTAAGCAATATGACAATCAACAGATCCTGAATTATATAGCTGCCAATGGATTAACAGGTATGAAACGGGATCTTACCGGCGGCGATACAACAGGTATATATTACCAGATAATTAATCCCGGAACGAAATCAATCGATGGGACCCCTTTTGACACCCTGGATTATCCGTCTCAGGTAACATTTGTTTATACAGAGCGTACACTGGACGGCACATTTGTATCATCTGATACGATCAACAATCATTTTTTTAACTATGTAGGCCATATAACAAACAGTCTTCCTTTAGGGCTGCGGACAGCGGTGCATAATTTGTTAAAATACCCTGGCGCCAGTATGCGTGTACTGATACCATCGCACCTCGCTTATGGCATTAACGGAGTAGGATCGGGAAGCAGTCAGGTTTCCAACAACAGGATTGCCGGTAACGAAAGCATGGATTTTTATGTACATGCAGTTAATGATTTTCAGGTATATGATGACCAGGTTATTAACAGCTATATGACCGCAAACGGTTTAACAGGTTATACAAAGGTAAAAATGCAGGTGCCCATACCTGTAGGTACCCAGTTGAACCCATTACTTTATTGGGCCGGCAAAAACTCGAACCCTGCGACAAAATATTCAGCAACTTATTATTATAAAATATTAACGTCGGCTACAACTAACGACCCTATTACTGATAACAGTACAATTACTGCAACCTACACAGGTCAGCTTTTTAACGGGGTGATTTTCGATCAAAGTTATAATGGAACCACTGTCTATACAGGGGGCGTATCTAATTTTATAGCTGCAGTAAGGGATGGGTTAGAAAACACAAATATTAAAGTTGTTGCAGGAACAAAGATCTCACTATTAATACCCTCAGCATTGGCTTACGGCATACCGGCCAACAGTTCAATTCCGCCGTTTAGCTGCTTAAGGTTTACCTGGCAGATTTTAACTGTAACGCCGTAGTATTGGGGTTAAGGCTTGTTTAAAAACCAGCGGGCGCCGTTCACGAGCAAAAGTATAATCAAAAAAGGGTTTTGGATATTTGCTAAAAAAGGGCAAATAATCAAAACCCTTTTTTTTTCAGTCCTTCGTACAAGACGAAATTCTTGCTAAGCATGGTAACATTAAAGCCGGCATATCCCGGAAAAGATTGCACAATCATTTCCTCTTTTGCGCCCCTGTAGTTTTCGGGCAATATAATATAGAGCGGGCCTGCAAAACCCTCGTACCTGTAATCATCGGTCTTAATTTTAAGGTCGTCCCGGATGGGGGGTAAAGTAGCAAAGCGATTGTTCTTGAGTTCAAGCCCTATATCATCACCAATAAAAATAAACATGATGTTCCGTTTTTCCTTGTCGAGTTTCAATATTTGATCGAGTGAAGCCTGGTCGATATTTGGTTGGGCAATGCCTGTTGTGCCTTTAGCATAAGTACTGTTTACCTTGTACCCGTTTATTAAATAGGAGAAACTATGAATCGCTATCCCGGCAAACACCAGGACGAATAGAAACCTGAATACCGGCTTAAACCTTGCAACCCAAACCATCAGGCCAGGCACAATTAATATACCGATAATCCGAAAATGTCTCGACTCCATCGAAATATCAAGCTGGCGCAGGTAAGAAAGTCCAAAAAACAATACCGATGTCAGGTAAAAAACAAACAGGAATAGCCTGTATTTATTATCAGGTACATACCGGATGATATTGAAGACCAGTACTACGCTCAGCAAAGCTGTAAATACCAGGATAATGACGGCCCATTCTCCACTGAACAAAGGCTTCCCGACATGGTCGATCAATCCGTTGAAAAGGTCATCTACCGAAAATCCCGATAATATGGGCGAAGCTAATGGATAGCTGAATGTTTCTGCCGTCAGCTTAAACCCGTTTGAGCCTGTAACCGGGCTTTCGCCTTTTGAAATATAAAAAAAATAAATTACTGCAAGCGAGATGACCGCGGGAATGCCAATCCATAAAGCCTTTTTTACCCGGTTTGCAATGCCCGGCTTTTTTGCCGAAAGCCCTATCCACATACAGCATAAACCAGCGGCATACATCCATAAAAAGGACGATTTAAAAAAGAACCCGGCAAAGCCCGAAAAAAGCACAAATAAAACCAGTTTAAGGCCCGGCTTTTTTAAGGAAATACAGCCATATAAGAACCAGCCTTCAAAAGAGAAAAGCAAAATCTCACCCCCGTTATAGTAAACATTCGGTATCATAAAGGCTTCCTGGCAAAGGATAAATACCAGGC
>JBIOHE010000032.1:0-21765 GCA_044448725.1 Sphingobacteriales bacterium
CGTGGGCTCGGAGATGTGTCTAAGAGACCGCTTATGGATGATCATGTAAGAGAATTAGGAGTAATGGTGGCTATTTTAGTGCCGATAGCACTGTTCGCGATGATTTTTGGCATTGTTTACCTGTCTAAACGCGAAAGAATGGCTATGATAGAGCGCGGAATGGACCCGCGCAGGTATAAACCCCAGTCGGCGCCTTTTCAAACCCTTAAATGGGGCTTACTATTGATCGGCGCAGGCGTGGGATTATTTTTAGCTTATTTATTGGACCATACTGCATTCGACAAATTACGGGGGATGGACGATGACGGCAATGTAGCAATCTATTTTGCCCTTATTGCAATATTTGGCGGCCTTGGTTTGTTTTCATCGTTTGCTATGGAAAAGAAGCATAATGATAAGGTGGGTGAGAAAGGTGAATAGTCAGTTGTGAGTGGTGAGTAGTGAGAAGGTGAGAAGGTGAGTAGTGAGTAGTGAGAAACAGGAGGAGGTGCATATACTGTTATACCCTATTCACCACTCACCACTGACCACTCACCACCTCACTACAAATACTTTTCCTTCAGCACCTTAATATGATGCATCTCATGGCCTGCCATCATGTAAGCCAAAGCCCTTACCGAAACCGGGTTGCCGCTGGCAACCCCTTTTTGCATGGATTGCTCTTCGGTAAGCGAACGCAAAAGATATAATGTTGATTCGCGGATGGTTTTAAACTCGTTCGCAATATCCTCCAGGGAGCGGTTGTTAAAGGTTGCCTTCTCCATATAAACATCCTGATCAAAGCCGGGTAACTCAATAGCTTCGCGCGAGAAAACCAGCGCGCGGTAAGCAAATACGCGCTCAGTATCGGACATGTGTCCCAACACCTGTTTAATGGTCCATTTGCCTTCGGCATAAGCATAAGCTGCTTTATCGGGGTCGATTCCCACAAAAAAATTATAGGTGCTTTGCTGAAGATCTTTCAGGATCTCCAATATCGGGCCATTGCCAACCAGGTCAACATACCTGGCTGCAAATGCCGAATATTCATCAGGCTGCGGTCTGTTTATCATGTCGTATGTTTTTTAAAATAATTCTGAATGTTGTTCCTTTTCCTAGTTCCGATTCGCGGACAAATATTTGTCCATCGTGATAATTTTCGACTATACGTTTGGTAAGTGAAAGGCCGAGGCCCCATCCGCGCTTGCGGGTTGTATAACCCGGCTGAAATACCGTATCGAATTTGGACCGCGGTATGCCCTTGCCGGTATCTGTAATATCAATAAATACCTGTTTCTTAATTTTATTGCCCGAAATATCAACCTTTATGGTCCCTTTCCCATCTATGGCGTTCACCGCATTTTTTAAGAGGTTTTCGAGCACCCAGTCAAACAGCGGCACGTTCAAATCCGCCAGTAAATAGGGGTTGCCTTTCATTTCAAAACTGATGTTTTTACTTACCCTTATTTTAAAATAATCAACAAAATCCTTCACTACTTCATACACTTTATGTTCTTCCAGTTTTGCTTTGGAGCCTATCTTCGAAAAACGGTCGGCAACAATTTCAAGCCGCTTAACATCATTTTCCATTTCCGCTATCAACGGATCATCTTCGGCGTTAAACTTTTCTTTCATCAGCTCTACCCATGCCATCAATGAGGAAATTGGCGTGCCCAGCTGGTGTGCCGTTTCTTTGGCAAGCCCTACCCAAACCTGATCCTGTTCCGATTTTCGTGACGAATTGAAAGCTGTATAAGCCATCAGTAAAAATATGGTGATCAGCGAAAGCTGTACATAAGGGAAAAATTTCAACTGGGTAAGCAAGTCCGAATCTTTATAATAAACCAGCCATTCGGTACCCAGCACTTTAAGTTTAATGGGTTCGTGTTGTTTTTTCATATAAGCCAGCTCCGAATTAAAATACGCCGGATCATACTTCAGCTTTTTATTCTGTTCGGCCTGGAGTTTTATAAACACCTTGCTGGGGTCTAAACCCCTGGAAAGTAATACGTCCCCTTCATCATCCGTCACAATAGCCGGAACGATGGAACTGTCGCGTACAGCAAAAACATAATTCAGAAAATCATTATCGTCTGATGCCAGCACCTGTTTCATGCTCATGGCCCAAACCTGCGCCCGCGTACGCTCTGATTTGGCAATATTGCGCACAAGATAGTTGGTGTATAACAACGAACCGCTGGCAATAACCACCGCAAAGATGAGCAACGAGTATTTCCAGCGTTTTTTTTGTTGGTATGGGTTCATTGATATAGTCCGAAAACCGGGAAACCTGCCTGCCGGCAGGCAGGGTCCGGAAGTCCGAAAGTTGGCAAATTACATAAAAAGTCGGAAAGTCCGAAAGTTGGGAAAGTCAGTAAAGACGGGAAGCTGTTTTAGCGCTATCGCAATGTCATTACCTAAAAGGAAAAATATCTTTTTTACCCTCTTTGCCGATTTTCGGCAGAGAGGGTGGTCGAGCGTAGCAAAGACCGGGTGAGTCAACCCGGCGGACATTACCGCTAATGCATGGCGGCGAATTTACTCACCCCGAATGCGCTGCGCTGTTCGACCCTCCTGCCGAAATTGGCAAAGAGGGTAAAAAGCCATTCAAAAAAAGGTTTTTCTTAAATAAGGGCATTGCCCTACGGGCCAATTTATTTTCTTTCTGACTTTCGAACTTCACGGACTCCCCCACAAAAACCTATCTTTGCCCTACTATGTCTGATAAAAAAGTAAGAGTAAGGTTTGCGCCAAGCCCAACCGGTGGCTTGCACCTGGGCGGGGTACGTACCGTGTTGTTCAATTACCTGTTTGCCAAACAGCACCAGGGTGATTTTATTTTAAGGATAGAGGATACCGACCAGAGCCGGTATGTGGATGGCGCCGAAGCATATATTGCCGACTGTTTGCAATGGTGCGGCTTAACGCCGGATGAAAGTCCTGCGGTGGGTGGACCTTTTGCCCCTTACCGCCAGAGTGAACGTAAATCGATATACAGGGAATATGCGGAAAAACTGGTGCGCCAGGGCAATGCTTATTATGCCTTTGATACCCCCGAAGAACTGGATCAAAACCGCAAGGAGATCCCGAACTTTCAGTACGGACAGGTTTATCGCGATGGTTTGCGTAATTCACTTTCGTTAACTGAACATGAGGTGGATGAACTGCTGGATGCCCATACGCCGCATGTGATCCGCATAAAAATGCCTGCCGATGAACGGGTAAGCTTTAATGATATGATCCGCGGACAGGTGAGTTTTGAAACTAACCAGGTTGATGATAAAGTGCTGCTGAAAGCCGATGGGATGCCTACCTATCATTTGGCGGTTGTGGTGGATGATTACCTGATGAAGATAACCCATGCCTTCCGCGGTGAGGAATGGCTGCCATCGGCCCCGGTGCATTTATTGCTATGGGATTATTTGGGCTGGAAGGCCGAAATGCCGCAATGGGCGCATTTGCCGCTGATATTAAAACCCGACGGTCATGGTAAGCTGAGCAAACGTGATGGCGCACGCCTTGGTTTTCCGGTTTATGCTATGAACTGGTTCGACGAAAAAACAGGTGAACTTACACCCGGTTTCCGCGAGCTTGGCTTTTTGCCCGAAGCTTTTATCAACCTGCTGGCTACCCTCGGCTGGAACGACGGCACCGACCAGGAAATATTTACCATTGAGGAACTGATAGCAAAATTCTCCCTCGACCGCGTAAGCAAAGCCGGCGCTAAATTTGATTTCGAAAAAGCAAAATGGTTCAATGCGGAATGGATTAAGAAGGCGAAAGCTGAAAGCTTAAAGCTGAAAGTTAAAAGTGTTTTAGAGGACAAGGGCATTGTGGTTAACGACGATGAATATTTGCTGAAAGTAATAGATAAAATAAAGGACCGCTGCGTTTTATTGCCTGATTTTTACCAGCAGTCGGCTTACTTTTTTAAAACGCCTGAAGAATATGACATTAACGCCGTAAAACCCAAATGGACGGATGCTAAAACGGAGTTTTTTATCCGCTTCATCACAATTTTGGGCCATGAAGTAGTTTGGGACGAAGCTACCCTGGAAACCGCATTTAAAGCTCTTGCCGAAGAAAAAGCCATTAAACCCGGCGAACTGCTACTCCCCTTCCGTGTAATGCTGGTGGGCGGCAAATTTGGCCCGCATGTGTTTGATATTGCAGCCTTGCTTGGTAAAGTGGAAACTATTACAAGGATTGAGAAGGCGCTGGGGGTGTTTACGGGTGCGTGAGCTATCAGTTCAGTAATTAAGGATTCCCCAACTGCCGCATCAGGCGTTATTGCGGACCGAAATAGCTAATATTTAAAATAATTGTTAGATGGAAATATTTAGCGACATACATCAAATTTTAAAGATAGCGCGCCAAAAGGCATATCGCAGTGTGAATGCAACAATGGTTGGCGCTTATTGGCTAATTGGCAAACGAATTATTGAAGAAGATCAGCAGGGGGAAGCAAGGGCTGTTTACGGCAAATCGTTGTTAAAAATGCTTTCCGAAAATCTGAATAAGGAATTTGGAAAAGGTTTTTCTGTTGATAATTTGGAAAATATGCGAAACTTCTATCTCGCGTACCCAAATTCCGAGACACTGTCTCGGAATTTGGATGATGGAGCTTTGCAAATTTCACAGATGCTTTCTATGGATTTGAAGTTGCCTGAATTTAGCCTGGGCTGGTCGCATTACCTGATGCTGCTATCTATAAAAGAACCTGCGGAAAGAAAGTTTTATGAAATAGAAGCATCGCAAAATAATTGGAGTTTAAGGGAGTTAAAACGGCAGTATAATTCAGGACTCTTTATGAGGCTTGCTTTAAGTAAAGATAAAGCGGGCATCAAAAAACTTGCCGAAAAGGGTCAACTTTTACAAAGTCCGTCCGACGCGATCAAAGATCCCTACATCCTGGAGTTTTTAAATCTTCAGGAACACTATCGCTATTCGGAAACGGAATTGGAAAATGCTTTAATAGACAAACTGGAGCATTTTTTATTAGAACTTGGTAAAGGCTTTACTTTTGTTGCACGCCAAAAAAGAATAACATTTGAGGATAGGCACTTTTATAGTGATCTGGTTTTTTATAACCGAATCTTAAAATGCTTCGTGATAATTGATCTCAAAATCGGCGAATTACAACATCAGGATATTGGACAAATGCAGATGTATGTAAATTATTACGACAGGTTTGTGAAATTACCAGATGAATATAAAACTATCGGCATTGTGCTTTGCCAAAAGAAAAGCGACTTATTGATAGAATTAACATTGCCTGAAAATAACGACCAGATTTTTGCCAGCCGCTACCAAACCATTTTACCAAGCAAAGAAGAATTAAGAAACCTGCTGAACTCAAAAACAAATGAAAATGAATAATTCAAATCATTTCGCCGATGTATATGAGACAGCTTAGGTAATAAAATGAATTTCTCCACAGTTTATGGCAAAATTAGCCTGGGGACATTAAAAAAATTTAATCCCCCCCGTCTTCCACGAAACATACGCAGATCGGGTACACCACTTCATTTGGCCTGCGCGGCATAATCTGGCCAGAAGAGGCAATGAAGCGTTTCACATCTCCGCCAAGCTATTTGCGTATCGTCACAATGTTACTAAAGTTGCATGGTGCACAAACTGCTTTGCCATTTAAGGTGATCGCACTTACCGTCGACGTGGAATAACATTTTCCCTGGGTAACCGAAACATCTATATGAATGGTATCGGCAGGCAACGCGGCCAGCTTCAAAATAAAGTTTTGTGTTTCATTGCTTTCGATCACCACAAACCTTTTGTCTTTTTGTGCGCTATCCACCCATAGCCTAACATTGCTGCCCGTTACCGAGCTGGTTACCGTTAAATCGCTGGGTTTATAGGGTGATGCCGGCGATAAAAACAGGTCGGCGCCGGTTGTTTTGTCAACTATGCGCACATTGGCCGATAGTATTTGAAGCGCCATCGGCACCGCCAGGCAAGGCGTGTCGTTATGTTTTATGCAGGCGCTCCATCCGCTGCAGGCCAATATCAAAATTAAAAGGTATTTAGTTTTCATAGTGCATATTTATTAAAATCATCCCCGCTGTATGGGTGCATGGGCTGCAAACCTGGCCTGCCGGTACCGCGTTTAAGGTTTAATGGCGTAGCACCTTGTTTACTGGTTGCATTGCTTTCAGCGGTGTTATTTAATAAGGATACGAGAGCCAAGCTATAAATGTAACATCGGGTATGAGATAAACATGGTTGGTGCTTCGCAGCGGGGGGGGACCCAATGCTTTTGGGTGGCGCGGATACTCGCGGCAGAAGAAATATTTAAATAGTTGTTGCATTTAGCCAGAGATGTCGCAAAGCAATAGTGCGGCCGGAAAGCCTGTTGGATATTGAGCGATATTCGGAAACGGTTACTGATACTTGACTGGGAGAAAGTAAATCAGCATCTTCCCAGGTCAATCTTGCATCACCCGGATTTCTAATTTCATCGCTGATCCAACTGTTTATTTTAGTCAACCAATTGGGAAATGTATCTGTTTGAACATAGGCAATTATTCCTGCATGAGTAACATCTTTGCCGTGCCTCTCATTTTTAAACCGCTCTATTCCCCCAGAATTTTTGATTTGGGCGCCGTTTTCGTATTCTCCGATGACATACTCTTTTTCCCGCTTTTTGGGAATTGCTGCCGACAACCGTTTAGCCTCAAATTTTACCAATGCGGGCACATCATTCAGGTCTTCCAAACCTGTTTCCTGTGCATAGGCAAAAGTCCCGAATGCAGCAAAATCGGTTGATGTGTTTTCCTTTGCGTCCTCAATATTCTGATGATGAAAAAAGTAGGGATACTCTGGCGGCTTTTTAAAATCCAGCGCTTTGCAAAGCTCATTGGTTATGGCATTTTCATTCTCATCGCTTTTTGACTTGAATTCCAGCAACACAGAACGCACGTGAGCAAATATGTGGTCAACTATGCTGCCATCTGGTGCGCTACTTAAAGTGCCGAAAGTATGATTGCCTGCAGAACTCATTATTTACCCTGGTTATACAAATCCATAAATGTTTCATCTGCATCCCGAATTGCGATGGATCGTAACCAGTACCTTTTTTGGTTAGGTTTATAGAAGAAAACTACGTTTTTATCAAATATCTTCAAAATACGTTTGATCCATAAGTTATAACCACTTTGGATATTCAAAAGCGATTTTAATTGAGCTTCTGCCTTGTCCATTGTTTCAGGTATTTCTACCTCTGACTCCGCTCCGAGAACGAAAGGATACACAATAAACTCTTTGCCAACAATTGGATCTAACGGCCGGAATTCTTTATAGACGGCATTCATTATCCGGCAATAGGTTTCGCCAAAACTGGTAAGTTCAGGCTTGGTAACGGGACTAAGGATGTCGCTTTTTTCGCCTTCTTTTCGGAATTCCGCGTAATGGTCGTTGATATCCTGTAATAAAATTTTTTCGATTTCGTCAAATTCAATTTCAGGATAGGGCAAATCAAGGATGTCTCTTTTTAGCGGCACACCCTCTCTCGATGTCAAAACTTGACCGCTTAGCAACCACATTAAAGCAATATTATTTTCATTCTTTAATAAGTTTTCGAGGGCTTTTAAGTCACGAATATCTTCGTATGGACTATGAATGCCTAAAATCTTGTCCTTAAATGTTAAGTAGTCGTCGCTATAAACCACCGGGATTCTTTTGCCGGTTACACTTTCTTTAATCAGCAGGTGTGGCGGCTGAAATATTTCTTTATTCTCCTTTGTTGAACGATAAAAATATTCTATGTCACAGATATTTGTTTTCCCAATTCCATCTTCCGAAAAACTGTCGGTTTCCACATATGGAAAGCCAGTAACCCAGTCCGCTTTAAATTTTGATTCTAATTTCGCAAATTCCTGCTGCTCCGTATTGGAAAGCTCCCCCAGTGATTTTAACGCTTTAATGCGCTTTAGCGACTTGTTATTTGGGGATTCAATCCACCCCTCCGCTATTTTCCATCCATAATTGTCAGCCTTGTCTTCCAGATAAGATGCTAATTTAGTGGACGTGTTAAATTTATTTAGTAACTTATAAAGTCGACCGCCACCCATAAAACTTGCCTGCCATACGCCAGGGGTATTTAAAGCCATTTTATAAGAAATATTATGGATGTCATAATGATCTATTTCGAATTCAATCTTTTCTCCTGAAGCCCTGGTTCTTCTAAAAATGATATGACGCAAGGTTTTTGCTGAAGGAGCGCCCTTCTCTGCAAAGGTAACCAACACAGCCGGTTTGGCGCTGGAACTACTGCCGATGAAAAGTTTCGCACGTAATGGCGTAAAATCGTAAATTTCCTGAAACTGGTTTTGACTGAAAAGATATTTCTTAAAATCGTGTGTTTGGGTATTATATAATACCGGGCCAGAGGGCAGGATCAGGCAACTGTTGCCGCCCATTTTAAGTAAATTGAACGATTGCTCTAAAAAAAGCAGTGCGATCTGGTTGTCCGGTACGTCCGGCCGATCAGGATTGCTTTTCAACTCCGATTTGTTAACTTTTTTTGCCCAGCTGGTTAATTCCGAGTTAAAAGGCGGGTTGCCGATGACCAGCCGGAAATCTGTCGGCAATGTTTTGTTATCCAGAGTTTGGAAGAAATCGCCTGAGAGAAGATTTTGTCCGATCAAGTTGTCAAAGTGAACATTGTTCCAAATTTCCTTTGGAGAAAGCGCATCCAGCAATGCAAGTCCGAGGCTGAAATAGGAGAGCGTAACTGCTTCCCCTTCCAGGTCACACCCAAAAATATTATTCCGCAAAATTTGTTTCAGTTCCTCGATATGATCTTTGGTCGGTTTGACCCAGTTGTTTTTCAGCCGCCACCACTGAATCATTCTTTTGAAGGCTCCCACAAGAAAAATTCCCGAGCCACATGCCGGATCCAAAATCTTAAAATTTTCTTCCGGCTTAGCCAGTGGCATACACCGATCAATCAGAAACTGGACGAGGTATGGAGGGGTATATACGACTCCCTTCTTTTTTTGTCCGGATTCGTCCGCCAAGAAATCTTCATAAATATGGCTGATCAGTTCAATTGGTAAATAATTGAATTGGTATAGCCGCCAAAGCGACATCTGACCGATCCCATGCCTGGCAGATTGGTTGAAAAGTACATTTCCTTCCACAAACATCCGAAACACTTGCAGGTCACCGATTTCCTTTAGCGTGGCTTTCTCCGGATCGTTTAATAAAAAAAAACGTCCATTAAAATGTTCCTTTGTGGAAAGCTTCGCCAGCATTGATATAAATATGTCCGGGTCTGCAAGGATACCGGACAGTGTGGGATTTGCGGGGTTAAAGTCCTTGTAAAACGTTTGTGGATTTAACGCACCGTTACCATTCTCGTCTTTGCGTTCTTCCAGATATTTGATAAGGATCAGCATCATCAGGATCCGTTTCACCAGTTCCGTTTTATCTGCGCCTACGCTGGAGATAATGTTTACTTTTACATTTTTCAACTGGATAAGCAACTGTTCATAGGCGCTCTGGTCATACTTAAAGCCTTTCCCGATGGTGGAATCCCAGAATAAGCCCGAATCAAACTGCCGCGCGGAATAAGATTGCAATTTTTCCTGAACATCCTTTAAAAGATCGAGGATGTCATCCGGTCTGGTAACAAACTCTTCACCTGCATCGTCTACTAAAGGCTTCCTGCCGCAGTTATAGACTAATATTTTAGACCCGCTGTAGATAAAGCAATAAGGAACCATTCCGGCATTCCATAACCGGTGGTGTATTTCTGCTCCGTAATTTGTCGGCAGTGAAAGCACCTGCGGTGAATAAATATATACTTGTGGCCTTGCCGGGCGTTCGTCATTAAAAAACCGAAAATAAACTGCTTCCGCGCCAAATAAACTAGCTTGTTCCAAGGCGATATAAATATCCGGATTCTTCTTTTCAGCTTCCTTTTGCGCGACCCACCTTAACCCAGAAGAATGAATATCATCCATCTCAAGCTTTTCCAAAGCTTCCGGCAATGATATTTCTTCCTTTAGTTCCATTTATCTGTTTTTGTTTAATGTTCATAGCCCAATCCGGGAAGCCTGTCTTCAGATTTCCGCGGGAACGACCTTCGTGTGTTTTGCTACCTTTTCCTGTCAGCTGACACCGAACAACCGTCAAAGATAGCAGATTGACAGTTAAATACTGTTTTTCCGTATCTTAATAACCGATACCGCTTTTTTTCTTACGGCATATCAGTTTAGTTCTTCTTTAAATCACCCATCAATTGCATCAAAAGCCCTTTTATTTCCTGTATCTCGGTCGGCTTTTCGGGCAGCATGTGCGTTTGATGTTTATAATAGCTCCAAATTTCTGCCACCTCATTTGAGTCAACAGTATAAGGCCGGAAAAGATCATTGAGCGACTTTAGCAATATTGTGCCATTATCCTGGATAGTGATTAGTTTAAATACAAAATCTTGGTTCCCTTTCAGAATGACAATGCACGGTGTACCCGATTTTATAGATTTCCAGTCGGTGACATACTTAGCTATAACCTCACTACCGTCAGGTATCGGCAACATTGAATCGCCTGTCGTTGGAAATACACGATAGGTGGCTCCTTTTGGCAGATTGGGAAAACTATATTTGGGCAATGAGGCTATGAACTCCGGATCATTGTATGCTGCTATGTATCCGGCTTTGACTTTTACCGGCACGTACTCAATGTTTTCCATGTTTTTTTTATCGACGGAAATGGCTAACACTCGTAAATTTGTTCCGTTGGTATATACTTCATCGTTTATTTCCATAGCCTGCAGCTTTACCGCACTAAGTTTAGTTAGGTCAACAGTTAACAAGGTGTCTATGCTCATTTTAAAATAACGCGAGAAATTAATCATATCTGACACCTGAGGTGCTTTCGTTTGTCCGCTTTCCAATGCAAATAATTTTTTTCGCGTGATATTCAATTCATTAGCAAGCGCTTCCTGTGTCAGCTTGTTCCGCTCCCTCAGTAACCGTATGTTGCCGGAAAAAAAAACACCAAGATCAGTCATTAAAGAAATGCTATTAATGGTAGTCAAAAAATGCTACCAATAGTAGCAAATATAAATATATTATTTAAAAAGGAGAGAAAGAAAATTAATTTATTTTGGAGGAAAAGAGATACTCACTGCCCCCGCGAGTTTAGCGCAGCGTAACTCGTGGTGCGCGCTGCCAGCAGTTTTCAACTGCACCTTGTTTCTGTTAAACTGCTATGGGCATGGCTGTACCCAAATTTGGCCCCGCCCTTGTCTGGCGCGGTTGAAAACCGCAGCCATGCAAAACCACGAGTTAGAAACTCGCGGCAGCACGGGAAAAAGAAGAAAAAAGCGGCAAAAGTGCTGACACGTTTTTGTCAGTGACAAAATTTTGGCAGCGGTTAAGTTGTTAATTATCAGCTACATATCGCTTTGTTGCAGGGTGTTGCACGTGTTGCGCAACGCAACAAAACTTTGTTTTTTACGGCATGAAGATGCTGTGCTACTTTTCCTCTTCCGCGAGTTTAGCGCAGCGTAATCCGTGGCAGCACGAAATTCACCTTTTATTAACTATCCGCTCCTCAAGCTTTACTGTAACCATATCGCCCGGTTCTTTGTTAATCATTTTACGGAGTTCTGCCTTTATGGGTAATTTATGTGTGCCATCTCCCAAGGCCATAAACGAACGCTGAAAAGGAGAGCCATCCACCGTCCCGCGGACTTTTATCTATGCTGCCGGAGTAAGTATGAATGGAGCCCAACAATCAAATAAACCATGTCATTGCGAGCGGTAGCGCGGCAATCGCGAACTCTGCATAACCGCCTTGCGCAGTTCGCGATTGCTTCGTGCCTCGCAATGACATGTGGGTTAAAATAGGTTGCAAACTCTCGGGAGTGCGAGACCGGCAACGGTTTTAGTTCTTATTGCTCCCTCCGTTCAAATACCCCGCCAAATTGGTGATATGCTGCGCCACTACGGCTATCTGGTCCTGTGCTTCGGCCCAGTTGCGTTGTTCAATGGCTTCGCGGATGCCGGGGAGGGTTTTTACGCCGTAACCGGTATAAAAGCCGGGGGCATAAATGGTATGCCTGTACCACGGGCGGCGCGGCAGACCGTCGCTTAATAATTGCTGTTCGGCATGGAATAGTAACTGGTTCAGTTTGTCGTGACCGGCATTGGTTTGCGATGCAGTTGCCCAGGTAGCGGCTAAGCGGCCGGCGCTTTTCTTCAGACTATCCAGGGCAGTTTTTAATGGACTGAAATCCAGTTTGGGTACTTCGGTTTTGGCTTCGGGACCTTTTTCGTGTTTTGTCGGGTCGGCAGCGAGGGTAAAATCATTGGCTTTGATCAGCTGGTTTTCCATGGCGGTGTTCTCGCGCATTTTGTCGCACAGCTCAGTTAATTCGGTAACGTATTTACTGATGGTGGTATCCAGATTGCGGAAATCAAAAGGCAGCAGATCGGCATCCGCCATGCGCAAAATGGCATGTCCGGCAGTTTTTGATAGGGCGACCCCATATTCAAAGGTCGGGTCTTTAAACCTGCGGTAGTCATCAAAGGAATCATAAATAGAGTGGTATTCACCGCCGCCGTCTTCGCCGCCAAAGGCAAGGTCTAAGGTGGGGATGCCGAGGTGTTGTAAAAACGACGAAAAATCCGAACCGGACCCTAATGGTTCGAGTGGTTCAACTTTACGGGCCAATATTTCTTTTTTATCTTTAACAGAGGCAGCAGTAACCAATTCCCGCGCCCTTTTGCGGTCGAAAACACTTACATTGGTTTGCGGGTCGTTTACGGTTTTGGTGATCTCATCCATAAAGTTCTCCAGCGCCTGCGAGCCGCCGCCGTTATAAAAACCACGACCGTTACCGTCGGAATTGATATAAACCACCGCCTTTTGCTGTAACTCTTTATCATGGTCCTCAACAAACTCTGTCGAGCCGATCAGTCCGGGTTCTTCGCCATCCCATGAACAATAAACAATGCTGCGTTTTGGTTTCCAGCCTGTTTTCAGCAGGTCGCCAAGCGCTTTGGCTTCATCCAGCATGGCTACCTGTCCGCTCAAAGGGTCGCCTGCGCCATTTACCCAGGCATCGTGGTGGTTGCCGCGCATTACCCATTCATCCGGGTATTCCGAACCTTTTATCTTAGCGATCACATCATAAGCAGGCACCATGTCCCAGTTAAATTCCAGTTTTAAATGCACGGTAGCAAGGCCGGGACCAATATGGTAAGTAATTGGCAGGCCGCCCTGCCAGTCGCGTGGGGCTACAGTACCATCGAGCGCCCCCAGCAATGGCTGTGCATCATGGTAGCTGATAGGCAATACCGGGATTTTCAATATCGTAGCGGCATCTTTCCTGTCCAAACGTTTGGCGTCTTTGGTTGCGCCAACACCCGGAGTAAGCGGGTCGCCGGGGTAGATCACCATATCCATTACCGAACCGCGCTGTACGCCATATTCGTTTTTATAGGCGCCTTTAGGATATACATCGCCTGCAGAATAACCATCATCCGCCGGGTCCGAATAAATAATACAACCTATAGCGCCGTGCTCGTAAGCTACTTTTGGTTTAATACCCCGCCATGAGCGGCCATATTTGGCAATCACAATTTTACCTTTAACATCAATACCCAATTTGGCAAGCGTTTCGTAATCATCCGGCAAACCGTAGTTTACAAATATTAGCTGACCCGTTACATCGCCGTCGGCACTCCAGGCATTGTAGGTTGGCAACTGGTTGGCCTGGTCTGATGTCGAGTCCTCGGCCAGGGCAGGTTCTTTTAATAATGCGCTGTAAGTTGTCGGTCCGGTAAGTTCCAGCACACGTGTTTTTGGGGTTGGGTAAAGCACTGTATAGGTTTGCAGATGGGCATCAAGACCATAGCTTTTATATTTTGCGAGGATATTCTCGGCCACGGCCTTGCTGCCCGGCGATCCTAAATTATGCGGAAATGCCGAAAGTTCTTTCAGCGTTTCACCAATATGCGGCGCACTTAAGGACGCATCGAATGCCTGTTCGGTTTGGAGTTCTTTGGCTGCGGAGGCATCGGTAAAGCCGGTTATCGTTTTTTGCCGCGCGTTTGCAATAGCGGCAAGGGTCATTAGCGCCAGGGTAAGTGTTTTTTTCATTTATGAGGAAGTCAGTGGGGTGAAAATAGGAAATTTGGAATGGATTGGCAAATTATTGTCTGAACCTTGATTCGTAGGATTTACAGATGACCTTGATTATTTTTCAACAAATCATGAAATCCTTCAATCCTGCGAATCAAGGTTCAGACAAAATTCATCATAACTCCCTTACAAAATCCCTGAACGCTTTACCCGGTTCTTCCTGCTTCATAAAGTTTTCACCGATCAAAAAGCCGTTGAAACCAGCAAGTTTCAACTGTTTGATGGTTTCGGTATTACTGATGGCGCTTTCAGAGATCTTTAAAAATTCCGCAGGAATATGCGGGGCCAGTTTATAGGATGTCTCCACCGAAACCGTGAAATCGGCCAGGTTGCGGTTGTTTACCCCAATGGCGTCGAGGTTAGGGTTGATGCTGCGTTCCAGTTCTTCCAGGTTATGTACTTCTAACAATACATTTAAACCGAGGCTTTTTGCTAATGAGGCCAGCGTTTGGATCTCATCAGGCGTAAGAATAGCTGCTATTAGTAATATTATATCGGCACCTAATGATTTGGCCTCAATAATCTGGTATTCATCAATCATAAAATCCTTGCGCAAAACCGGAATGGTATTGGCAAGCCGCGCCTCAATCAGGTCCGCTTTATTGCCCATAAAAAAATCATGATCAGTTAAAACCGATAAAGCCGAAGCACCTGCTTCAGAATAGGCCGTAGTAACGTCCTTAACGCTTACTTTATCATTGATAATCCCCTTCGAAGGCGATTTACGTTTAAACTCGGCAATGATGCCGGTGCGCTCAGGAGCAAGCAAAAATTCTTTGAATGAATAACAATCCCTTTGAAAAAACGCTGATTCTTCCAGTTTGTTGATCGGGGCGCTGTCTTTAGCATATTGCACCTCCTTTTTTTTATTGATGACGATTTTATCTAAAATGTTCATTAGCCCTTTTATTAAGTCAGAAGTCATTAGTCTTGAGTCCGGAGTAGAACCTTTTTATTTCCGGATCAGGATTTTAGACCTGCTATTGAAAACTATACCTGCATTAATTTGTGGCCGCCGCTAATTTGCGGGGGAAAGCCAGTTCTGCATCATTTCTTTCCCAAATTCTGTTAACACAGATTCGGGATGAAATTGTACGCCCCTTACATCATATATTTTATGCCTTAATGCCATTACCGAGTTGTCTTCTTCATCAATTGCGGTAATTTCCAAACAATCCGGAATAGCCTTTTCATCAACCACCCAGGAGTGGTACCTGCCAACCTTAAAGCTTTCGGGCAGGTTGATGAAAAGTTTTTCCTCCCGGTTTGTTACCTTAATTGGGGTCGCGATGCCGTGCATCGGCTGTTTCAGGTTATACAGTTTACCGCCAAAAACTTCGGCAATAGCCTGCTGACCCAAACAAACGCCAAAAATACTTTTTGAAGGCGAATATTTTTCAATTACCTCCAGCAGTAAACCGGCTTCGGATGGAATCCCCGGCCCGGGTGAAAGGATGATCCGGTCGAATGCATCCACATCCCCGATATTGAATTTGTCATTTCTCCATACCTCACACTGCAGCCCGATCTCGTTAACCAGGTGCACCAGGTTATAGGTAAAAGAATCGTAATTGTCGATTATTAGAATTTTATCGTTCATAAGCCCCCTCTAAACGGCGCAGCCCTCATGAACACCCATGAGAACAAACACCTTGTGAATAATCTCCCCCGGTAGGGGAGACTTTTAAATTTTCTTTAATTTTATTTTTTTTTCCTCTATAATGTTGCCTGCTGATAACTTTCCGATTAATTCCAGACCGTCCGCTTTGGCCTCACCCAACCCTCTCCAAAGGAGAGGGCTATAAAAAGAGCGAAGTTCAAGTCCTCTCCTTTGGAGAGGATTTAGGTGAGGCTAATTTTGCAAACTGCCCACTACCAACTGCCAACTGCCTCACAGCTCCTCCGCCATTTCAATTGCTTTTCTTAAAGCGGCAATTTTATTATCAACTTCTTTTAGTTCGCTTTCGGGTACCGAACCGGCAACTATACCTGCCCCGGCCTGGTAATGCAGGGTATTATTTTTGCTCAAAAACGAGCGGATCATAATGGCATGGTTAAAATCGCCGTTGAAGCCCAGATAGCCGATGGCGCCGCTGTAAAAACTTCGTTTGCTTTTTTCATTTTCATCGATGATCTCCATGGCCCGGTATTTTGGTGCGCCGCTCAGCGTACCTGCGGGATAAGTGTCGGCAACTACTTTAAAGGAAGACACCCCCGGCAGCAATTTCCCGCTTACATGCGATACCAGGTGGATCAGGTGCGAATAATACTGCACTTCTTTAAAGGCCTTTACTTCAACTTCTCCGCAATGGCGGCTCAAATCGTTGCGGGCGAGGTCAACCAGCATCACGTGCTCGGCTGATTCTTTGGGGTCGTTTTCGAGGTTTCGGGCTATTTCAGCATCTTTTAAATCATCGCCGCTGCGTTTAAAGGTACCTGCGATGGGGAATATACTTGCAATCCGGTTTTTTACGGTGATCTGCGCTTCGGGCGATGAGCCGAAGATCCTGAAACCGCCGTAATCAAAATAAAACAAATACGGAGACGGGTTAATGGAGCGCAGGGCCCGGTAAACATTAAATTCATCACCCAGAAACTTTCTGGAAAAACCCCTTGATGGTACGATCTGGAAGACATCGCCCCTGAAAATATGCTGTTTCATTTTTTCAACAACAGCTATAAATTCTTCGTTCGTTAAGTTCGATTTTTCTTCATCATTACTTTCAAAGCGGTATTCAGGGAAGTTCTTATTCCGGATCAGGTCGGCCAGACGTTCAAGACCATGATTGCCGCTTTCTTCTTCAGTTTGGTTATGGAAAATATACAGCTCGTTTTTAAAATGGTCAATAGCGATGATATACCTGTAAATATGGTATTGCATCACCGGGATTTTGCGCGTAGTGTCTGCGCTTTCTTTCAGCCTGATGGTTTCAAAATGTTCAACCGCCTCGTGGGTAAAATAACCGAACAAGCCGTTTGATATAATCTTGGATGGATTAAGCTCCGTATCAAAGTTCCCCAAAAACTCATTGATCCTGCTGATGAGATCAAACCCGCCGGCCGGGTAATTTTCTTCGGCACCGCCGGGGTAAGTTATTTTTAATGCGCCGTCGTCAAGCACCAGCCCGGCAATAGGTTCGCAGCAAACATAGCTCATACTGTTTTCGCGGCTATGGTAATCGGAGCTTTCCAGCAACAGCGAGTTTGGGAATACGTCACGCAGTCGCAGGTATATGCTTACCGGGGTAGTGGTATCAGCAAGCAACTTTTTATGGGTGGTTACAATTTTATACTTTTTCATTCGTTTCTTAAATATCATTAAAACAAAAAACCCAGCGAATGAGGTTCGCCGGGTTTCCTTTTTAGGTTTACAATTGATTAGTCGTTCAGATCAAAAATATTACCGGCTGCCAAATTTAATTGGTGCCACCAGCTGTTTGTATTATTTATTTCGATCATTGCGGTCACAAATTTATAAAGAAAATTGAATTACCAAATTTTTTCTGCATTTTTTTATCATTTACTGCCCAAAACAGGCAAATGACCAGCCATTATTGCCCCGATGATCACTAAAAATGCGATAACATAGAATATGGCAACGGTTTTGTGCTTGCCTCCAGATGTTTCGATTTTTTTGGCTTTAATATGCCCGATAGTAATTAACGCGATAGCGATCAGCATCATTACCCAATGTTCAACGGTAAAATAGCGTGTAGTTGCGTGTTTCATGGTTTCACTGTTGAATGCCACGTTGGGGCTTAAAAAATAAAGTACCAAGCCGATCAGCAGCTGGGTATGTGCCGATATCAGGGCAAATAGATTAATCTTGCGGTTTCCTTCGGTATAGGGTTTTTTACCAAACCATCCAATCAATGATTGGATAATTGCCAGTAATACCAATATAAACACTACATACCTGAAACCGGAATGAAGTTCTTTAAAAATGCTGTATGCGCTCATAGCTGAAAAAGTTTTTTCCGAAGATACATTGAAAAGAGGTAAAAGATGAAAGGTAAAAGCTAAAAGGTTTTTATGTCAAAAAAATTACAATAAAAACAGAAATGCTAAATTGGTGAGTAGAAGAAATCGAAGTTTTTTAAACTAAGTCTGTTATTGCGTCGTAAGCCTGTTACAACCTTTGACTTAGAACTTACGGCTCAAGACTTTAAATTTAAATCAATAGGTTTCGCTTAAAGCGGGGATAGCACGGTGTTCGGGGATATCATCTTTAGCTTTACTTTTAAAGAGCGATTTTACGACATGCCAAATACTGCTCACGGAATCTTCACTAATAAAATGGGAAGCTTTTTGGGAAAGAATACTTACCACCGCTTTCATGATGAAATTAGAATGCCTGAAAATTGTTTTATTTAATATTAGTGGTAAAACAACCCTTGAAATTAATCCCACAATATCCTGATCGAAAAAGCCGGGAATTTTTTCGCCATCAACGGTGGCTGATTTTGGGAATAAAGAGAATATGGTTGAGATCAGTGCCGAAGGGGAACTAAAACGTTTACTCAGTGCAATACTTTGCTCCTGTTCCAATCCCCGGAGCCTGTAGATCTCAAGCCTGAGGTCATCAATGTTTTTTATAGGTAAATCCATTGCATTAGCTTTTAAAAATCTTTTGGATGAAGGCGTTGGCCAGCGGTTTTTCTATGCGTTGTTTATTGGCTTTTACAAGCAGCGCCAGTATCAGATAAAGAACGGCAACAATGCCAAACCCGATCCAGTAAGCGCCTAATACCTTGCCGAGATAAAGGGCCAGGGTAAAGCTTGCAAACAGGAATGCCAGTATCATACTGATAACAACCGCAACATCGGCAATTAAACTTGCCGCAACGGTTGAGCTGCTTTCAATGGCTTGTAATTTTGCCAGCTTTATGCGGGTTTCAACGTACTCTTTAAGCTGATCAACAATAGGCGGGGTTTCTTTTTTGGCTTCCATATAGTTTGAGTCTAAAGTCTTAAGTCCCGAGTCTTAAGTCATAAAAGAAAGTAAATTCAATTGGACTTAAGACTAAAGACTTTGGACTTATATTATGCATGTTCAAGGTCATCCTGGTATTCCTGCTCAACACCGTTGATCTTTGATTTAATATTATCTACAACTTTATCTTTCAGCCCTATCAGGTTGTCAATTTCTGCCGCAGCGGTTTCTTTAATTGAATCGCCCAGATTTTTTAATGACTCTGCCAATTTATCGCGTGTTTCATTGCCTTTATCAGGTGCAAATAAAATGCCCAATGCGGCGCCTGCTGCAAGCCCTACCAGCAGGGCAACAACTACTTTTGAATTTTCTTTCATAGTATATAAATTTTATAAGTTGCAAATTGTTTTTAATATGATTAAATATCCTGCCAAATGTTACCAATCAGACTATTTGTCCATAATTTATTTCAATTATTTTAGAAATACTGACGTACTATCATGTTTACAAAAATACGCATTTGTATGTTTATGCATCCCCTCCGTTTCTTATTCTTTCAAGCCTGTCGGCAGCCATTCTGTTGGTTTCGTAAATCTCCAGCAGTAATAAAAAGTAAGATAGCAATAACGGTCCAAAAACCAGACCAAGAATTCCAAAAAGTGGCAAACCGATAAAAACACCTATAATTGAAATAAGCGGATGCGTATTTGCTATTCGTTTGTTGATGATCATCCTTAAGAAATTATCAACATTGCCGATGAACAACAATCCATAAATTAACATCAGAATGCCTTTTACAGGATGCCCCCCGGCAAATAATAAAATACTGGCGGGTATGCTAAGCGTTGGCGCCCCCACCACCGGTAAAAATGAAATAAACGCGCCTATAACACCCCAGAACACCGGGTCGGGGATACCGAATATCCAAAAGCCATTGGCCAGCAAAAAACCTTGTATAGCGGCAATTATTCCCTGCCCAAGTACATTGGAGTAGGTTGAATTGCGAAGCGCGGTCGCAAACTTTAATGTATGCTGTTCGCGGAAGGGGGCATATTTTAGTAATGCAGCTTCAAAATCCCTGATTTGCACCAGCATAAAATACAATAGAAAATACATCACCAGCAGGGTTACGAGGATACTTGCCGCACTTCCTAAAATTGACGGGAAAAGGTCGGTTGCAAATGACCCTAATTTTTGCAGGGTAGTTTCTGCAAAATGCGGCTGGTTAAAATTATAGCCTGCATAATCATCAATTCTTAATATCCAGCGCTGCAGATCAAACGAGTGTATATTGATGCTGCGGATCTTACTGACCACCATAATGCTTAATGACATAAAGGGGATCACTATCACGACAAGGGAGGTAATAATAATTAAAATAGCAATCAGCGATTTGTTCAAATGCTTTTTTTCCACCAGGAACAAATAAACCGGCCTGAAAATGGTGAAAAGCACGATTGCCCCGAGAATTGAGCTGAACAGATTGCTTAACGCAAATAGCAGGAAACAGCCCAGTATTATAATTACTGCCAGTGTTATATTATTTCGTTGTTTATAATTAAAAACGGGCATTAAGGCTGAAAATTTACTTATATAAAACGCAGAAACAGGAAAAAGTTTTATTGACGGGAATAATTAGTTTTTTTTAGTCCGAAAGTCTGGAAAGTCTGGAAGTCCGAAAGAAGCTGCATTCGCGTACGGGTATTGAAGATGGAATCTGTGATTTGAATGGAGAAGATGGGTATTAATATCAAGGCAATAAATTCTTTAAATACCACTACTCCATCTTCCGGACTTTCGGACTTTCGGACTCCTTAAGCAAAGTATTTATTCTATCAGAACTCATCGCGATCGAGTCTAAATAAAAAATGCAGTCTTCCGTGGCATCCGGGATTTCATAGCGCAATTGCTCCAGGGCCAGAAGAATGTTTGAAAGCTGGTTATTAATATCATGTTTTAATACCCGGAAAGAATCTTCATTAGCTCCTTTTTTAAGTTTAGCCTTATCTTTTGCCGGTGATTTCATGTCACTTAATATTAATAGCCTTCATTTTATTATACAGCGTTTTACGGTCGATATTCAGTATTTCTGCGGCTTTGGTTTTATTGAAGTTTACTTCCCTTAAAACTTTTAAAATTGTTTCGTATTCGGCCTCAAGCGCGGCGTTTTTCAGGTCGTGCCCTTTCTCTTTTACTTCAATGCCGTCGTAGTGGTTTGAATGATCGAACACGGGCATTTTAAAGTTTGATATTTCAAGCGGCAGGGCTTTCATGGTAATCTCCGTGCCTTCGGTAAGCAACGTGGCTCTTCGTACCACGTTTTTCATTTCGCGGATATTGCCAGGCCAGCGGTAGTTCATAAAACATTCAACCACCTCGGGCGAAAAAGTTGCTACATTACGCCCAAGTTCATGATTAGCTAACTTTAAAAAATGATCGGCCAGCAACATGATATCGCTGCCGCGTTCGCGCAACGGCGGTATGTAAATACTGAACTCATTAAAACGATGGTACAGATCTTCCCTGAACCTTCCTTTTTGTATGCCTTCCTGTAGATTTTCATTTGTAGCTATAATGATGCGTACATCAAGGCTGATCTCCCTGGTACTGCCTATCCTCTTCACTTTTCTTTCCTGTACGGTCCTTAATAAAGCAGCTTGTATTTCGTATGACAGATTACC